>JAQWUC010000014.1 GCA_029242355.1 Paracoccaceae bacterium
TCGTTTTGCTATTCGTGAAGGTGGACGTACCGTCGGTGCTGGAGTTGTTGCTAAGATTATAGCGTAACACAAGATAAACTAAGTAGCTAAGTGTTGTACTTAGCTGCTCTCTTTTAATATTAATGCCTTGGGACTAGTAAATCGATTTTGGCGCGTCCTCAGTAAATCCTTGTAAAAAGATATGAGAAGACATAGAAGTACAGGCTGTGGAGGGGTTTAGCTCAGTTGGTAGAGCATCGGTCTCCAAAACCGAGGGTCGTGGGTTCGAGTCCCTCAGCCCCTGCCATCTTAGAAGAAAAAGAACAGTTTTATTTAATAGGATTGGAATAAAAGCATGATTAATCCATTTACTTTTGCTCAGCAGGTGAGATCAGAAGCTGATAAAATTGCTTGGCCAACACGACGAGAGACAGCGACTACTACGATTATGGTGTTTATAATGGCAGCATTATTCGCAACTTTCTTTTTCTTGATTGATAGTCTTGTGAGTGTTGGTTTAAGATTGATTTTAGCAATCGCCTCTTGATTCGCAGTTATATAACGAGTACATGCTCCATACATTCACTTAAAATGAGTTTCGAGACGATTCGTCTAAGTACTGCTTTGAAGAGAAAAATATAGGTAAATCAAGTTACAACAACAAAATAAGTTTTAGATTTTTAAATCGCGTGACAAAGGACTAATTATAGATGGCTATGCGCTGGTATTCGGTGAGTGTACTTTCAAATTATGAGAAAAAAGTAATGGCCTCAATAAATGAGTCTATTGAGCAGTTTGACTTGGGAGATCAAATTGAGCAAGTGTTAGTTCCTACCGAGGAAGTCGTTGAGGTCAGACGAGGCAAGAAAGTACAAACTGAACGAAGATTTATGCCTGGTTATGTTTTAGTGCGAATGGAAATGACTGATAAAGCCTACCACATGATTAAAGACACTAATAGAGTAACGGGATTCTTAGGGCAACAAGGCAAGCCAATGCCATTGAGGGACTCAGAAGTGGCGGTAATTTTGAACCAAGTTGAGGAAGGTCTTGATAAACCAAGGTCTTTAATTTCTTTTGAGATTGGTGAGCAAGTAAATGTTAATGATGGGCCTTTTGAAGGATTTTTAGGTTCGGTTGAGGAAGTAGACGACGCTAATTCAAGGTTGAAAGTGACTGTGTCAATATTTGGTAGAGCGACCCCAGTGGAGCTAGAATATACTCAAGTGCAGAAACAAGGCTAAAAGTATGGAACAGACCAGTTGAAATTTTATTGATAATGTAACCAAAAGATTAAAAGTATAGGAGACGCCTAGATATGGCAAAAAAAGTAGCGGGAACTTTAAAACTTCAAATACCAGCGGGTAAGGCAAACCCTTCTCCTCCCGTTGGACCTGCATTGGGACAAAGAGGCCTAAATATTATGGAATTTTGTAAGGCTTTTAATGCCAAAACCCAGGAGATGGAAGCTGGAGCTCCTTGCCCCACTATTATAACTTATTACGTAGATAAATCATTTACAATGGAAGTGAAAACCTCGCCTGCATCCTATTTTTTGAAAAAGGCAGCAAATATAAAGTCTGGAGCAAAAATTACCGGAAAAGAAATTGTAGCCTCGGTCACAACAGCTCAAATTAAAGAAATAGCCGAAACAAAAATGGTGGACTTAAACGCAAATGATCTTGATGGTGCGATGCAGATTATTGCAGGATCCGCGCGTTCAATGGGAATAGAAATAAAGGGTTAAATTTATGGCAAAGAGTGGTAAGAGGATAAAAGCTGCAGTTGCAGCGTTTGGACAGAAACAAGATTTGTCTATTGAAGAAGCGGTTTCGCTAGTTAAAGAAAATGCCAAAGCTAAATTTGATGAAACAGTAGATCTTGCACTTAATTTAGGCGTGGATCCAAGACATGCTGATCAAATGGTAAGGGGCGTCTGTGCACTACCAAATGGAACTGGACGAATTGTACGGGTAGCAGTGTTTGCTCGCGGAGCTAAGGCTGACGAAGCCGAAAAAGCTGGTGCTGACATAGTTGGGGCAGAAGATTTGATGGAAATCGTACAGTCAGGAAAAGTCGAATTTGATCGATGTATCGCAACCCCAGATTTGATGCCAGTGGTTGGCCGGTTGGGAAAAGTGCTAGGACCGCGAAATTTGATGCCTAACCCAAAAGTTGGAACTGTCACTTTGGATGTTTCAGCGGCAGTGGCAGCAGCGAAAAGCGGAGAGGTTCAATTTAAAGCTGAAAAGGCGGGTGTGGTTCACGCGGGTGTGGGAAAAACATCATTTGACGAAAAAAAGTTGGTAGAAAATGTAAAAGCATTTATTGAGTCTGTAAAAAAGATGAAACCAACTGGAGCAAAGGGAACTTACATGAAAAAAGTATCTATTAGTTCATCGATGGGACCAAGCTTAACCTTGAATGTTGGAGATTTGTGATAATTTGTTAAAGAAGAGATTTATCAAGATATTAGTGTCTTGATAAAGCGATGGGTGAAGTAGCCCGTTAGTCCGAGATAGTGGGTGCAGTATTGCGTAAGTCCTGCTTTAGATAGGTATACGACATAGATCGCTTTTTAGAGTTTGCTCGAAAATCGGTTTTACGGAGACCCGGACAAAACTGAGTTGCTGGAGAATTTCCCAGCTAATTTGAGCCGAAAGGAAGATTCCTTTCATAAACATGGAGCATGATTGTGGATAGAACCCAAAAAGAATTAGTGGTCTCTGAACTAGACCAAATCTTTACGGTCTCTGGTATTGTGGTTGTAACGCACTATACTGGACTCACAGTTGCTGAAATGTCGGATTTGCGCCTACGAATGAGAACTGTAGGAGGCGCAGTTCGTGTTGCCAAAAATAAACTTGTAAAAATTGCGCTTGAGGGAAAAGAGTGCCAAAGTTTGGATAAACTTTTCTCAGGTCAAACAGCTTTAATTTATTCTGAAGATCAGGTCGCGGCTGCTAAAATTGCTGTTGAATTTTCTAAAGAAAATCAAAAGTTAGTCATACTTGGTGGGTCTATGGGTGCAACTGCACTCGATACAGCTGGTGTGGTGCAAGTTTCGAAAATGCCGTCAAGAGAAGAAGCAATTGGATCAATCGCGGGTATACTTAGTGCCCCTGCGTCTAATATAGCAGGTGTTTTAACAAGCCCAGCAGAAAATATTGCGTCAATTCTTTCGACTATTGAAGACAAGAAGGCAGCATAACATTAAACAATTGGATCGGTGGATATCGTAAAAATAAACATCTGAATTCAAAATTAAATTAGAAAGTGAAAATATGGCTGATATAAAAAAACTAGCTGAAGAAATTGTAGGATTAACGCTTATTGAAGCAGTAGAATTAAAGAATATTCTTAAGGATGAGCATGGCATTGAGCCTGCTGCAGGTGGTGCCGTTATGATGGCAGGGCCTGTTGCAAGTGGAGAGGCAGGAGTTTCAGCCGAAGACAAGACGGAATTTGACGTAATTCTTAAGTCTTTTGGTGATAAAAAGATAAATGTCATTAAAGAGGTGCGAGGAATTACCGGTTTAGGATTAAAAGAAGCGAAAGATTTAGTTGAAGCTGGTGGAAAAGCCGTCAAGGAAGGTGTTTCAAAAGAAAAAGCCGATACTTTAAAGAAGCAGCTCGAAGAGGCTGGTGCGGAAGTAGAAGTTAAATAACTATTATCGTGTAGAAATCATAATTACTGGGTCTTGAGAGATAGATCCAGTATTAAAAAAAGTAATAATTTTGTTAATACTTTTTAAAGTAAGTTGGTTCGGCGGTGCAGTCTTTAGCTGGATCAGAGTTGTCCGTAAACGGAGTGGATTGCTGAAAAGATCGGCACAAGCACTTGAAAAATGGTAAGGATGTAAATGGCTCAGTTGTATTCAGGTAAAAAGCGATTAAGAAAATTTTTCGGAAAAATTCGAGAAGTGGCTGAAATGCCAAATTTAATAGAAGTTCAAAAATCGTCTTATGGATTGTTCTTGAATTCGGGCGAAGGCGACACTCACGCAGACGGAGAAGGTATAAATGGTGTTTTCCAATCTGTCTTTCCAATCAAAGACTTTAATGAGAACGCATTACTTGAATTTGTATCTTATGAACTAGAGAAGCCGAAATATGATGTTGAGGAATGTCAGCAGAGAGATATGACCTATAGTGCTCCACTAAAAGTAAAACTTAGGTTGAACATTTTTGAGATAAACGAGGAAACTGGGGCTAGATCTGTAATGAATATCAAGCAACAGGATGTGTATATGGGGGATCTACCTCTCATGACGCCCAATGGCACTTTTGTGATAAATGGAACAGAACGAGTCATTGTTTCTCAAATGCATAGATCTCCTGGGGTATTTTTTGATCATGATAAAGGTAAGACGCACTCGTCAGGAAAATTGTTATTTACTAGCAGAATAATACCTTACCGAGGATCGTGGTTGGATTTTGAGTTTGACGCGAAAGACCTGGTGTTTTCAAGAATTGACAGGCGAAGAAAATTACCAGTAACGACGATTTTATATGCTTTGGGAATGGATCAAGAAGATATCTGCGATGCATATTATGGGCGAGTAAAATACAAAAAATTAGATACTCAAAGATGGTCTGCACCATTTTTTCCTGAGAGAATGAGGGGAGTTAAACCATTCGTAGATATTGTTGATTCCGAAACAGGAGAGATTATCGCGGAGCAAGGTAAAAAAATAACACCACGGCTAGTAAAGAAGATGTTAGATGAAGACAAAACACGAAATGTGGTTCATGCTTTTGAGGATATAATTGGAAGATTTTCTGCTAGAGACGTCATTGACGAGAAAACCGGTGAGATTTGGATTGAGGCTGGTGAAGAATTGACGTGGGAGCTAGATTCTAAAACTGGTGATGTAGTTGGAGGAACTTTAAAAACTTTGTTAGATAATGGCATTACTGATATTGAAACTTTAGATATCGATAACATAACCGTTGGTCCATTTATACGTAATACAATGTTTGCTGACAAAAATTTTACTAGGAATACAGCATTAATGGATATTTATCGAGTTATGCGACCTGGGGAACCCCCAACGGTCGAAGCGGCTTCAACGCTGTTTGAATCTCTATTTTTTGATGCTGATAGGTATGATTTGTCAGCGGTCGGGCGAGTAAAAATGAATATGCGTCTAGACTTAGACGCTGAAGATACCCAGAGAACGTTACGAAAAGAGGACATCATTGGAGTTGTTAGAGAACTCGTGGAGCTTAGAGATGGTCGAGGAGAAGTTGATGATATAGATCACTTGGGTAACAGGCGAGTGCGATCTGTAGGCGAGTTAATGGAAAATCAATACCGGGTTGGTCTTTTGAGAATGGAGCGAGCAATAAGGGAAAGAATGTCTTCGGTCGATATTGATACGGTTATGCCACAAGATTTAATAAACGCCAAGCCAGCCGCTGCAGCCGTAAGAGAGTTTTTTGGCTCAAGTCAATTATCTCAATTCATGGATCAGACTAACCCCCTTTCAGAGGTTACTCACAAGAGAAGGCTTTCTGCGTTGGGGCCCGGTGGCTTGACAAGAGAGCGAGCAGGTTTTGAAGTCAGGGATGTTCATCCAACTCATTATGGCCGAATGTGCCCTATTGAAACTCCAGAGGGTCCTAATATTGGATTAATTAACTCATTAGCTTCCTTCGCAAGAGTCAATAAGTATGGTTTTATTGAAACTCCATATCGTAAGGTTAAGGATGCAAAGGTGACAGACGAAGTATTATATATGTCTGCATCAGAAGAAATGAAGCATACTATTGCTCAGGCCAATGCTAAAATGGATAGCGAAGGGCGGTTTGAAAACGAGTTAGTGTCTACTAGGAAGTCGGGAGAGTATATGCTTAATCCGGCAGAGAATGTTAGTTTAATAGATGTGTCCCCAAAACAGTTAGTTTCAGTCGCAGCTTCCTTAATCCCGTTTCTCGAAAATGATGATGCGAACCGTGCTTTGATGGGTTCCAATATGCAACGTCAAGCGGTGCCACTGCTGAAATCTGAGGCGCCTTACGTTGGGACTGGTATGGAGTCTGTAGTAGCGCGAGACTCTGGGGCAGCTATTGTAGCAAAGAGATCTGGTGTGATAGATCAGGTAGATGCAATGAGGATTGTTGTACGGGCTACAGAGAACATAGCCCCTGGAGACCCTGGGGTCGATATTTATCGATTGAGAAAGTTTCAGAGGTCAAATCAGAATACCTGTATAAATCAACGACCATTAGTAAAAGTTGGAGATCAGGTAAATAAAGGAGAAGTGGTTGCCGATGGGCCGTCCACAGATATTGGAGAGCTTGCGCTCGGGAAAAACGTTCTAGTGGCGTTTATGCCTTGGAACGGATATAATTATGAGGATTCGATTTTAATTTCTGAGAGAATTGTGAAGGACGATGTATTTACATCGATACATATTGAAGAATATGAGGTGGCTTCTAGAGATACCAAACTTGGCCCGGAGGAAATTACAAGGGATATTCCAAACGTTGGTGAGGAAGCTCTTCGAAATCTAGATGAAGCTGGGATAGTTTACATAGGCGCAGAGGTGGGTCCAACTGATATTTTGGTTGGAAAAATTACTCCAAAGGGAGAAAGCCCGATGACGCCAGAAGAAAAGTTGTTGAGAGCAATTTTTGGAGAGAAGGCTTCAGATGTAAGGGATACATCACTTAGAATGAGTCCTGGTGATAGTGGGACTGTAGTAGAAGTGAGAGTTTTTAATCGTCATGGTATAGAAAAGGACGAAAGGGCTTTGCAAATTGAACGCGAAGAAATCGAACGTCTTAGTAGAGATCGTGATGATGAATTAGCCATCTTAGAAAGAAACATCTATTCACGACTTTCCGACTTATTAGTTGAACAAGATGTTCTTTCTGCTCCTAAATCTACAGCAGCAGGAAAAAAAATTAGCTTAGATTTACTAGATACAATTTCAAAGGGCCTATGGTGGCAGGTTGTTGTGAAAGATGACGCGATAACGTCGAAAATTGAAGCATTAAATTCTCAATATGAGGTTCAAAAAAAGACCTTACAGGAAAGATATGAAGATAAGGTTGAGAAGGTAAGGCGTGGAGACGATTTACCTCCTGGCGTGATGAAAATGGTCAAGGTATTTGTCGCCGTCAAAAGAAAATTGCAACCAGGCGATAAGATGGCTGGGCGACATGGAAACAAAGGAGTAATATCAAAAGTTGTTCCGATTGAAGACATGCCTTTCCTTGCAGACGGTACGACTGTTGATGTCGTTTTGAACCCTTTAGGCGTGCCTAGCCGAATGAACGTTGGACAGATTTTAGAAACGCATATGGGATGGGCGGCTCATAATTTAGGTCAGTCAATAGATAAAGCGCTTAAAAGCTATCGTAGGACGGGTGATATGAGCCCACTGTATAGTGCTATGAAAGTGGCTTATGGTGAAGGTGTATATAAAAGTGCTTTATCGGAGTTATCTGAGGAATCTTTCTTAGAGGTCGCGGGTAACGTGGTTAGCGGTGTACCGATAGCAACGCCAGTTTTTGACGGAGCAAAGGAAAGTGATGTTAACGACGCTCTTAAGAGAGCTGGTTTAGATCAAACTGGCCAATCTATAGTTTTCGATGGGAGATCTGGCGACCAATTTTCTAGACCGATAACTGTTGGGATGAAATATATCCTTAAGCTGCATCATTTAGTTGATGAAAAGATACATGCGAGGTCTACTGGACCTTACAGTCTGGTAACGCAGCAACCGCTTGGCGGCAAGGCACAGTTTGGAGGGCAAAGGTTTGGTGAAATGGAAGTCTGGGCCCTTGAAGCTTATGGGGCAGCATATACCTTGCAGGAGATGCTTACTGTAAAATCTGATGATGTTGCTGGCAGAACAAAGGTTTATGAAAGCATAGTCAAAGGTGAAGATAATTTTGAAGCGGGAATACCAGAATCTTTTAACGTTCTTGTCAAGGAAATTCGATCGCTTGGCTTAAATATCGAACTTTTGGATCAAGAAACGGAATAACCTTTCTAAGGGGTTTCTTAGTATAATTAACATTAGGATCAAAGAATGAATAAAGAAATTGTAAATCCATTTAATCCATTCATGTCAATGAAGACTTTTGATGAAATTCGTATTTCTTTGGCGTCACCAGAAAGGGTTTTGAGTTGGTCTTACGGAGAAATTAAAAAACCAGAGACAATTAACTACCGAACTTTTAAACCAGAGCGTGATGGATTGTTCTGCGCGCGAATTTTTGGACCAATAAAAGATTATGAATGCTTATGCGGAAAATATAAACGCATGAAGTATAAGGGGGTTACCTGTGAAAAGTGTGGAGTAGAAGTTACTTTGCAAAAGGTGAGGCGTGAAAGGATGGGCCATATTGAATTGGCAGCTCCAGTAGCGCATATTTGGTTTTTGAAATCGCTTCCGTCAAGAATAGGTTTGATGTTGGATGTAACACTTCGCGATTTAGAAAGAATACTATATTTTGAGCAATATGTGGTAGTTGAGCCAGGGTTGACAGATTTAAAGCATGGCCAGTTATTAACTGAGGATGAGTTTTTGGATGCGCAGGATCAATATGGAGTAGACTCTTTTCAGGCTGGAATTGGCGCTGAAGCTATAAGAGAGATGCTCGCTGCAATTGATTTGGATGCTGAGACAGAAAAGTTGAGGGCGGAGTTGGCCGAAGCTACTGGGGAACTTAAGCCAAAAAAGATTATCAAGCGGTTAAAGTTAGTTGATAGCTTTCGGGAGAGTGGAAACCGTCCAGAGTGGATGATTCTTACAGTTATTCCAGTGATTCCACCTGAGCTTAGGCCCTTGGTGCCATTAGACGGTGGTAGATTTGCCACTTCAGATTTAAACGATTTATACCGGAGGGTTATAAACCGTAACAATAGATTAAAGAGGCTTATAGAGTTAAGAGCACCAGATATTATAATCAGAAATGAAAAACGGATGCTTCAAGAAAGCGTGGATGCTCTATTTGATAATGGGCGTAGAGGACGCGTTATAACCGGTGGAAATAAAAGACCGTTAAAATCGCTTTCTGACATGCTAAAGGGTAAGCAAGGACGATTTAGGCAGAATTTACTGGGTAAACGAGTGGACTTTTCTGGTAGATCAGTAATTGTTACGGGGCCAGAGCTGAGACTTCATCAGTGTGGTCTTCCAAAGAAAATGGCATTGGAACTTTTCAAACCTTTTATATACTCTCGATTAGAGGCAAAAGGCTTATCTTCGACGGTAAAACAAGCTAAAAAGTTAGTAGAGAAAGAGCGACCCGAGGTTTGGGATATCCTGGAGGAGGTAATCAGGGAGCATCCTGTGCTTCTAAATAGGGCACCTACGTTGCACCGTCTTGGGATACAGGCTTTTGAACCGATACTTATCGAAGGGAAGGCGATTCAGCTGCACCCTTTAGTATGTTCTGCGTTCAATGCAGATTTTGATGGGGATCAGATGGCCGTGCATGTTCCCTTGAGTTTAGAAGCTCAATTGGAAGCTAGAGTATTGATGATGTCAACCAATAATGTGTTGTCTCCGTCTAATGGTAAACCAATAATAGTTCCTTCTCAAGATATGATATTAGGAATTTATTATTTGTCACTTGCACGTGAAGGGCAGATTGGACAAGGGATGGCCTTTGCATCTATCGAGGAGGTAGAGCACGCTTTAGAAATAGGGGTTGTTCATTTACATTCTAAGATACATGCGCGGGTTGAACAAATCGATGAAGATGGGAATGTATTTTCAAAGCGGTTTGAGACCACACCCGGAAGGCTTCGCCTTGGAGCGCTTTTACCGAAAAATTATAATGCGCCATTCGATATTATTAATCGACTTTTAAGAAAAAAAGAAGTGGGAGAGGTCATCGATACTGTGTACCGGCACTGCGGTCAAAAAGAGTCTGTAATTTTTTGTGATCAAATTATGCAATTAGGTTTTAAAGAGGCTTTTAAAGCCGGTATTTCTTTTGGAAAAGATGATATGGTTATTCCAGACTCAAAATGGGATTCGGTAAATGACACCCGTGAGCAGGTCAAAGAATTTGAGCGTCAATATATGGATGGATTGATTACTCAGGGCGAAAAGTACAATAAGGTTGTTGACGCGTGGTCAAAATGTTCTGATGTGGTTGCTGATGGAATGATGTCTGATATTTCTTCATTGCGTACGGATGATGCTGGTGCGGAGCTAGAACCAAATTCAGTTTATATGATGTCTCATTCTGGTGCACGTGGGTCGCCGGCACAAATGAAACAATTGGGAGGAATGCGCGGTCTTATGGCTAAGCCTTCGGGTGAAATTATTGAAACCCCAATAATATCAAATTTTAAAGAAGGATTAACCGTCTTAGAATATTTTAACTCTACCCATGGCGCCAGAAAAGGTTTGGCAGATACGGCTTTAAAAACTGCCAATTCAGGATATTTAACTCGGAGATTGGTCGACGTTGCTCAAGATTGTATTGTGCGTATTGAGGATTGTGGAACCGAAATGTCTATAAAAGCCAGTGCTACGGTGCATGACGGAGAAATAGTGGCTACGATGTCTGAACGTATTTTGGGGCGTGTGGCTGCTGAGGATGTAATAGAACCCTCTACTCAAGAACTTCTGTGTAAAGAAGGCCAAATGATTGATGAAAGAATTGCGGACAAGATTGAAGTAGCTTCATTACCATCGATCCAAATTAGATCTCCGTTAACATGTGAGTCTGAGGACGGCGTTTGTGTGCAATGTTATGGTCGAGACTTGTCGCGCGGTACTCGCGTAAATCAGGGTGAGGCTGTTGGTATTATTGCAGCACAGTCTATTGGAGAACCGGGGACTCAATTAACAATGAGAACGTTCCATATAGGTGGAATAGCTCAGGGGGGTTCTCAATCGTTCATGGAATCTAGTCAAAGCGGTACTGTTGTCTTGAGAAACTCGAACTTAATTACCAACACTGATGGCGATCAAATAGTGATGGGTAGAAATATGGAGTTGGCTATTATAGACGATTATGAAATTGAACGTGCTGCTCATAAAATGACTTATGGTTCGAAACTCCATGTGGTTGACGGAGAAAAAATTAAGCGCGGGCATAAGTTATTTGAGTGGGATCCATATACGCTGCCTATTATTGCTGAAAAGGGTGGCGTTGCAAAATTCATTGATTTAGTCTCTGGAATAGCTCTAAGAGAGGATACAGATGATGCAACAGGCATTTCTCAAAGAATTGTATCAGATTGGCGCTCAGCTCCTCGAGGAAATGAACTCAAGCCTGAAATAATCATTACTGATGAAAAAACTGGTGAAGCAGTGCTGTTGGATAATGGAAATCCAGAGGTTCACTCAATGTCAGTTGATGCAATTTTGTCAGTCGAGGATGGTAGTTTCGTAAAGCCTGGTGATGTTATAGCAAGAATTCCGAGGGAAGGGGCTAAAACAAAGGATATAACTGGTGGGTTACCGAGGGTCGCTGAGTTGTTTGAAGCTCGACGACCAAAGGATCATGCAATTATTGCTGAAATCGATGGGTATGTGCGATTTGGTAAGGATTACAAAAATAAGAGACGGATTACGATCGAAGCCGCAGATACAAATCTCGAACCAGTCGAATACATGGTACCAAAAGGAAAACATATTCCTGTTCAAGAAGGAGACTTTATTAGGCGTGGAGAGTATATTATGGACGGAAACCCCGCACCGCATGATATTTTGTCAATTATGGGTGTGGAGGCGTTGGCTGTTTACATGATTGACGAAGTCCAGGAAGTGTACCGGCTACAAGGCGTCAAAATCAATGATAAACATATTGAGGTTATTGTTCGTCAAATGCTTCAGAAGTGGGAAATTACTGATAGTGGTGGGACCACTCTTTTGAAGGGAGAGCAAGTCGATAAAGCTGAGTTGGATGAGGAGAACAATAAAGCCTTGGAAAATGGACGAGAAGTGGCCAAGGGCGCCCCAATTCTACTTGGCATTACTAAAGCTAGCTTGCAGACTAGGAGTTTTATCTCAGCCGCATCTTTCCAAGAGACAACTCGTGTGCTTACTGAGGCAGCGACTCAAGGCAAGCGAGACAAATTAATAGGTTTAAAGGAAAATGTGATTGTGGGTAGATTAATTCCAGCTGGCACTGGTGGGGCTGCTCGAGATACTAAAAAGCTTGCTGCTGGGCGAGATGCAGAGATCTTAGCAGCTAGAAATGCTGGTGAAGTAGAATTAGTTTCAGTTGATTCTCAGGAAGAGAATTTGGCAGACGATTAACTCTTTTGTTACTAGGATCGAAAATAAAGTTACCTATGTATTAGCTGTTGACATTTTGGGTAAGGCAGAATAAATAGCGAAACGCTGGTAAAACAGTGAAGAATAACAAACCACGAACTGGTGGGCACGATCCGAGCTGATGCTTCGATCCTCTGGAGAAAGTAAAGCGCAAAGCTTAAGGCTAAGCGTTATGAGATATTGTTCTTGTCGGTTAAACGACTGGTGAGTGCTAAAGACTTTAGGATGTTAAGAAGGTGACGAGAACATGCCAACTATACAACAATTAATTCGAAAGCCTCGAAAGCCTCGAGTTTCGAGGCAGAAATCGATGCATTTACAGGCGTGCCCTCAGAAACGCGGGGTGTGTACCAGAGTATATACGACTACGCCAAAGAAGCCAAACTCAGCGATGCGAAAAGTTGCTAAGGTAAGATTAACGAACGGTTTTGAAGTTATTTCATACATTCCGGGAGAATCTCATAATTTACAAGAGCATTCCGTAGTATTGATTCGTGGTGGAAGGGTTAAGGATTTGCCCGGGGTAAGATATCATATATTGCGTGGTGTTCTCGATACTCAGGGTGTTAAGGATAGAAGACAGCGTCGTTCAAAGTATGGAACAAAGAGACCAAAATAAGGATTAGTTTATGTCACGTCGTCATAGCGCAGAAAAGAGACCTATACTACCAGACGCAAAGTTTGGAGATATGGTTTTAACCAAGTTCATGAATAACTTGATGTACGATGGTAAGAAGTCGGTTGCTGAGCGAATAGTGTACGGTGCTTTAGAGAAAGTAGAAGAAAAAATTAAGAGACAGCCTGTTGAGGTGTTTCGGGAGGCTTTGGATAATATAAAACCATCTGTTGAGGTGCGGTCTAGGCGCGTCGGAGGCGCAACCTATCAGGTGCCTGTCGAGGTTCGACCTGAGCGTCGTGAAGCCCTTGCAATAAGGTGGTTAATTGGAGCTTCGCGATCAAGAAATGAAAAGACGATGGAAGAGCGGTTGGCTGGAGAACTATTAGATGCGGTTAATTCTCGCGGGTCCGCTGTAAAAAAACGAGAAGATACTCACAAGATGGCGGAAGCTAATAAGGCATTTAGTCATTATCGTTGGTAATTGAGAATTTGGGAATGAGAGCATGGCACGAGATTATACGTTAGATAGATACAGAAATTTTGGCATTATGGCTCATATTGACGCTGGTAAAACAACCTGTACAGAACGAATTTTGTATTACACTGGAAAGTCGCATAAGATAGGTGAAGTGCACGATGGTGCGGCGACGATGGATTGGATGGCCCAAGAGCAGGAGCGTGGGATTACGATAACATCTGCCGCTACTACTACCTTTTGGGAAAGAACGGTTAATGGAAAAGATCCAGTGTCCCCGAAACATCGTTTCAATATAATTGATACTCCGGGCCACGTTGATTTTACAATTGAAGTAGAGAGATCATTAGCTGTTCTAGACGGAGCGGTTTGTGTTTTAGACGCGAACGCGGGCGTGGAACCGCAAACTGAAACGGTATGGCGACAAGCTGACAGGTACAAAGTTCCAAGAATCGTTTTTGTAAATAAAATGGATAAAATTGGAGCCGATTTTCAAAACTGTGTAGATATGATCGCTGATAGAACGGGAGCAAGGCCTTGTCCGGTACAGATTCCAATTGGAGCGGAGAATGAGCTTGAAGGACTAGTCGACCTGATTACTATGAAAGAGTGGACTTGGAGAGGTGAGGATCTTGGAGCCACGTGGACGTGTCAGGACGTTAGGGAAGAATTAAAGGAAAAAGCTGAAACTATGCGGGCCGAGATGATCGAAATGGCGGTCGAGATGGACGATGACGCCATGGAGGCTTATCTAGAAGGTAGTGAGCCCAATGAGCAACTATTGATAAGTTTGATAAGAAAAGCGACATTGTCAATGACATTTATACCAGTATTGTGTGGATCTGCTTTTAAGAACAAGGGGGTTCAGCCTTTATTGAATGCTGTAATTGATTTTTTGCCCGGCCCGCTAGATGTGCCAGCATATATGGGGTTCCGTCCGGGTGATGAGACCGAAACACGGGATATACCGCGATCCGCAGATGATTCAGAGCCCTTTTCTGGGTTAGCATTTAAAATAATGAATGACCCATTTGTGGGGACATTGACCTTTACTCGTATTTATTCAGGTACAATCAAGAAGGGGGATAGTGTTTTCAATTCAACGAAGGGTAAGAAGGAACGTATAGGTCGAATGATGATGATGCATTCGAATAATAGAGATGAAATTGAAGAAGCTTTTGCGGGAGATATTATCGCTTTAGCGGGTTTGAAGGATACGACAACTGGCGACACGATGTGTGATTCTGTCAACTCTGTAGTGCTTGAAACGATGACGTTCCCTGATCCGGTGATAGAGATAGCTGTGGAACCTAAAACTAAGAACGATCAAGAAAAAATGTCGTTAGGACTGCAACGTTTGGCGGCTGAGGATCCGTCCTTTAGAGTTGAAACAGATATCGAGTCTGGGCAAACAATAATGCGTGGAATGGGTGAGTTGCACCTTGACATTCTTATTGATCGGTTAAAGCGCGAGTTTAAGGTTGAGGCGAATATTGGAGCTCCTCAGGTGGCATATAGAGAGACGATTAGTCGCGAAGCAGAAATAGATTATACACATAAGAAGCAATCTGGTGGGTCCGGGCAATTTGCGAGAATAAAATTGATAATATCGCCAACGGAGCCGGGAGAAGGCTATTCTTTTGAGAGTAGAATTGTTGGTGGTTCTGTTCCAAAAGAGTATATACCTGGTGTTGAAAAGGGGATTCAATCGGTAACGGATAGTGGTCCTTTGGCTGGGTTCCCGGTTATAGATTTTAAAGTGGCACTAGCAGATGGTGCTTATCACGATGTGGACTCGAGTGTGATGGCTTTTGAAATTGCAGCTAGGGCGGCAATGAGGGACGGGCTTAAGAAGGCTGGGGCTAAGTTGTTAGAGCCGGTCATGAAGGTGGAGGTTGTTACTCCGGAAGAATACACAGGTAATGTGATTGGTGATTTAACGTCGAGAAGAGGAATGGTTACTGGGCAAGAAAGTAGGGGTAATGCGATAGTTGTTAACTCGTTTGTACCGCTAGCTAACATGTTTGGTTATATAAACAATTTAAGGTCAATGTCTTCCGGACGAGCGAACTTTACTATGATTTTTGACCACTATGACTCAGTACCGTCTAATATATCGGAAGAAATACAAGCTAAATTTGCATAAATAAGTAGAACACAAGGAGGCCACTATGGCGAAGGCAAAATTTGAACGTAACAAGCCGCACGTAAATGTGGGAACAATAGGTCACGTTGACCACGGTAAGACAACGTTGACTGCGGCGATTACGAAGCAGTATGGAGAGTTTAAGGCGTATGATCAGATTGACGCG
>JAQWUC010000015.1 GCA_029242355.1 Paracoccaceae bacterium
GACAGGAAATGCAAAAGAAAAAATATTTAAGGTAGGCGCTGATCGAGTAATAACACCAATTGAAACATTTATTAGTAAGAGCACTACCGCAAATGGTAACATAATTACAGCTGCCGTAGAAAACATTAACCCAGCAGATTCAATTCCAGCCACACCAATTGTTTCAGCGCTCGGCATACTCCCTATAGGAAAGAGTTGATAACTTGAAATAATGGTTCTAACGACAGCTAAATGTCCATCAAATGACATAAATATTGCTAATAGAAATAATTGTAAAATCTGGGACATAACTGGAGAAGATGAGCCTGACGTAGGATCAACAGCTGTTGCCATAGCGAGCCCAGAGGAAGATGCAATTTTTTCTCCAGCTAGTGCTGCAGCTGAAAAGAAGATTGTAAGGATTAATCCTGCTGATACTCCTATAATTATCTCTGTAATTCCTATTACTATACCGTGAAAAGATGTAATTAGTTCTATGCTTGGAAGAGTTGGATTTAAGGAAACCACCATGATCGTTAAAACTACGGTAATTAGGATTCTAACGGGTAGGATTACAAATTTTGCACCAAATAATGGTGAGGCTAATAAAAATGAACCGATTCGAAGACTTGCAAAAAAGAACTTAGCAACTATCTCTGACAGGGCTTGGAGATTTAATCCTGGTATGGCGCCAACACCTTCATTTATTAAACTTAGCATGTAATTAATTTATACTTCTAATTGTCTCAAACACCAAGTCAAAGTAATCAGTTAATCCTGTTAAGATATAGGGTGCTAAAAACCCAAAGGCTACAAAGACTAGAACCACTTTAGGAACAAACGCCAGTGTCATCTCATTGATTGACGTAGCGGCTTGAAAAATCCCGACTAATAGGCCTATCACTAAAGCAACGGCCAGAATAGGTCCTGATATAGTAAGGATTTCCCAAAAGGCTGTTCGTAAAAAAGATATGTTAGCATCAAAATCCATTGTATGACCTCATGATATTGAGTATGTTGCTGCTAGGGAACCAATAGTCATTGCCCACCCGTCTACTAGTACAAACAGTAAGAGTTTGAACGGGAGTGATACCAGCATAGGACTTAGCATCATCATTCCTAAGGACATGAGCACTGACGCTATAACCATATCAATAACTAGAAATGGCAAGAAAAGCAAAAATCCAATTTGGAAGGCTGTTTTCAATTCGGAGGTGATAAAAGCTGGTAGCACAACATTAAAGGGGACTTCTTCATTGGAGCTATATGATTTATCACCGTTCATATCGGAAAACATAATTAAATCAGTTTCACGAGTGTTGTTTACTAAGAAATTTTTTATAATTCTACTACCATCGATAAGTGCTGTGTTAGCTGATTTGCTCTCATTCAGATAGGGTGATAGGGCATCATTATTTATGAGTGTCAGCGTGGGCGACATTATGAAAAAAGTTAGGAAAAGTGCTATTGCGAGTAAAACTTGATTTGGAGGGGTTGATTGAGTTCCCATTGCTTGACGGAGAATGGATAGAACAATTATCACTCGAGTGAAGGAAGTCATGCCTAATACTAAGGAAGGCAATACTGTTAGACCTGTCATTAAGGCTAATATTTGCAAAGACAAGGAGTATTGGGTATCTCCATTGGCATCTTCCGCAACGTTTATTGCAGGAAAACCTTTTGCAAGTGAACTTACTATCTCTTGTGCATTACCTGTTCCACCGAGCGTTGAAAAAAATATCAAACACGCGATGAAGAAAATTATTGATGGATTAAATTTATGCATTAGTCAAAACTTACCTTTGGATTTTGTTTTCTAGCATTTGAAATGGCTTGAATGATTTTATGATCAGCTTTTGGAATTGTTCCCATCCTAGACTTAACCTTAGCTTTATTAGAATTAGAATGATTCTTAGGAGGTAGTGTTGCTCGAAGATCTACTTTACCTAGTGTTGTTGAAGATATCACCTTATCCGCGATCATAGGAACAATCACTGGTTGGTTCCCTTTATTAAAAAAATAAAGGTATTCGCAATCGTCGACCTTTATTATTTGTACTTTTTCAGTTGGACCGAGGCGAGTACTGTCAATCAACCTTATTCTTTGGTTCGACGCCCATTTAGCTTTAAGAGTATATTTATTCTTCTTAATATAAATCTGTACAGCAATAAGTACTACTATGAATAGTACGGCAGTAAGTACCTGTGAAGTAGAAATATCTTCAATTAGCATAGCAAACCTATAATCCTTTCTTAATTAAGAAAGGCAAAAACTATGCCAAAAATTATATTGCCACTTAAAGTTGATAAGTATCTGTTTTCAAATAAAAAAATGAGTCAGAAAGTTGACTCTAAAATTAGATGCTTTCCACGCGTTTCTCTGGATCAACAATTTCTGAAAAGCGAACTCCGAAGCGTTCTCCAACCATCACCACTTCCCCTTGAGCTATCATTGTGCCATTCACTAAGATATCGAGTGGGTCTCCAGCTAGTCTATCGAGCTCAACGATCGAACCTTCATTCAATCTTAATAAATCTCTGATTTTAATTTCTGCATTTCCTACTTCTACAGTAAGTTTTACATCAATATTTTCGAGGACGCGCAAGTTTTCGACACTAGCTCGTTCATTTTTTTGAGTTTCTGACTCTGCTTGTTCATTCTCGTCTTTAGCTGTTTCGTCTTGCATTATAACACACCATTTTGAAAGTATTGAAGTTTACGTTTTTACGCGTTCTTTTAAATTAATTGCTGAGTTTCCGCCCATTTCGCCCATTTCGCCAAGGAATATTGGCGCATCTTCGACTCTTACTTCTACGCCATCGCCGACCTGAATAGGAAAAACATCCCCCTCTTGAAGATGAATGAGTTTTTTTACAGATACGGTTGGTTGGCAAAGACGAGCAGTAACCCTCAAGGGTACTTGTAAGACTGCTAACTCAAGTCTATCTCTCCATGAGATGTTCTCTTCTGTTTCAGTTTGCACTCTTGATCTCAACATTGAGGCTATTGGTTTTAGAGTTTGTAGTGGATAAATTACATCAAAGGTTGCAGCATCGACGTTTGGTAACTGAACAACAAATGAACAAATTATCACTAGATCTGAACTATCTACAAATGAGGCAAATTGTGGGTTAGTTTCGCGACTGTGAACATTTAAAGTAATTGGCATTAAATCTCGCCAGCATACTTCTAATCCTCTGCTAAGACCATTTGATATAATTTCAATTACGCGTTCCTCGGTAGAAGTAAACTCAGTCTTTGTATTTTCTACTTTTCTAATACTCCCACCGTAGTATGAATTTGTTAGTAAAGATACAAAGTTTGGATCAACGACGATCAGGAGATTGCCTCTAAGTTCTTCAACGCGGTTTGTTGTCAGGCTCATAAAGCTCTCTATGCCAGAGGTGTATTCGTCAAAGGTTTTAACTTCTGGTGGAAAAGAGGAAATTCTGGGTTGTATCCTCAACATAGGCAAGAAGACTGATCTCGCAGCTCTTGCAAATCTTTCATTGAGCATTCTTAAGGCATAGTAGTCACCAAGAAGGGATAAATCGTCAGATCCAAAATCAAACGGACGAACGTTTTCTTCATTTTGGGGGGCTGCTGAAGTATTAGATGTCGCCGGTTGATCTTGTAACCCGTCGATCAAAGCTTCTACTTCGTCACTGGATAGTTTTCTTGAAGAAACCAATTTAATCCCTTTTCTTTTTTTTACTGTAACATGAAGGAAGTGAAATGAACGTACTCTACACCACCAAATCCTTCAAGTTCTTCCAATTTTTTATTTAGTGAGTCCTCAAGCGCTTGTGCTAAGTCGTCTCTTCCAGACTTCCCTTGGATAGCTTCTTCCGAAAACTCACTCATTGTTCCTAATATTTCAGAACGAAGTGCAAGCTGATGAGTTTCTACATTGGCGAGAACTGCATCGTCATATTGTGTAGACACTCCAATACCTGCTTGCAAGAACTTACGAGAGTCTTTTAGGTTTGTTGTAAATGTTCCAGAAAATTCGTAGTAAGTTGTTAGGAAGTTTTTAACCTCTGGGGCTTCCTTTTTTTCAGGACCAGTATCCGCTGCTGCGGCTGCGGCTGCGGCTTCTTCTGCTTCTCGCATTTTGCGTTCAACTATTTGTTCAATTTCTTCAGACGGATCAGCAGCTTTACTTCCAAAGACAAAAAAGCCAGCTCCAAGCCCTAATCCGACTAGAGCTACTCCACCTAATCCATACATTATATATTTAACTAATCCACTTTTACTTTTTTCAGCTTCTTCAGCCATAATATGTTCCTCTAGAATAATTGCCTTTATGCGATGATATTGATGATTTTTCTTCCATCAATTATATAGGAAGCTTGATCCTCTTTTTCACTTAAAAATAACTGTTCAGTATCGACACCTTTGTTTCTTGTTGACTTATCATGTTTGGATTCTGATTCATTATGATTAGAATTATTTTTGCCATTAGAATTCGCTTGAAAATTTGAGAGTTTGTAACCTGCGGACTCAAACATTTGAGCTAAACGTTCTTCCGCATTTGTTAGAATTAAGGAAGCGGCTGTACTTTCAGTACCTATAAACACTGAAGTTTGGTTATTAACAACGGATAAACTAAGATGCATTTTCCCTAACCTCTGGGGATCTAAACTTATATCAATTTTTTCTTTACCGGATAGGATAGCTTTTTCAATTATTTTTGCCAAATCTTTTCCCCAGCTTTTTTCTAACAACTTTAGGTGCATTTGGTCAGTGCTTTGACTGCTTTGTAAAGTCTGGTTATTAAAATTTGACTTGCTCGGATTGGCTTTTGATGCGACTTGTGTTTGGTCCATCAAAGTTTCAGCTTTTGGTAAGTCAGCAGTTTGCCTTGGCAGTTTCGATTTTTTATCAGTTTGGTCAATTATTGTAGTAATATTTTCTTTGTTTATACTCTGTTTGGATTTGGACTGCTCAAATAGTTTTTTTACAAGTGGAGCATCCGTATCATTGGTTCCGACTATATTTTTCTTGACATTACTTGTTGAGTCGTTGGTTAAAACCTCTTGGTGTTTCATTGAGGCTTTTACTCGTTGCATTTCAAGTTCTGAAAACTCTTCAATTGATCCGTTGATATCAGTTATTGAAGAAGTTGAAGAAATTTGGATTGTCTCATTTGAAGAAATTTGAACTGAAGATTCAATTTCTCGTAAATGGGATGGTATGGTATTGTTTTGTAACGGTTGAGCCTTCAATAACCGCTCCATATTAAAACTAATAGTAGCGCCATTACCTATTTCTATCGCTTCGTCTATCAATGTTTTATAAGTCTGATAAATTTGAAAAATCTTGGAAGAAAAAGCACCTGAAGCATTTTCATTTGAGCTTCCCATCAAAACTGTGTTTTGATTCAATTTTATTTCTTTTTTAATTGTTTCCAATAATCCAACTACGCCGCCAGATGAATCCAGTTTATCTTGTCCACCGGTAATTTTATTCTCTTCTTCTATTAAAGTTAACATGGAGGCAAATATATTTTCTAACCCAGATATATCAGTGTCGCTGGAAGGATCTCCAGGTTTGTTTGTTTCCAGAAAAGAAGTTGAAATATTTATACTAACCATTGTATCTTAAGCGCCTATGTTTCCTAATTTAGATTTGAATTGCAATTAAGATGCCATTTAATTGGTTTTAGAATTTTGATTTATTAGTATTTAATGCCTGAATTGCGCTATCTCTTTTGTTTTCTTTTTCAATTAAGTCTAGTTTGCCAAAATACCTTTTCTTTTCTTCATACTTTTTTTGTTTGTCCGCGGCGAGGGCAACTTGGATATTTTGATTTTTTATCTCAATAGATAAAAAATCAATTTTATTGTTTGCTGCTATTAATTCATCTTGTATCTTTAACTTATACCAGTTTTCAGACTTTATCTCTGAAACTGTTTTTTGTGACTTAGTGAGTGTAAGTGACTTTAAAATTTCAAGTAGTTGCTTATGATATGAAATAATTTGATTTAGTTCTTCTGATAATTTATTTTTTTTCTTTTGTGATTTAAAGACGGTTAAACTTTGTTTTTTTGTAAGTAAATCGTACATTTTTAGTTGCTTGCCCATCTTAATTACTCTCAAAAATTTCTGTTAAAGACTGAATACTTGACTCAAAATTGGATTTAGTATTCTCCGCTTGCTCAATATGCTCTCTTAATTTAGGCCATAGGGAAATAGCCAGATCTAATTCTTCATCTTGACCACTTTCATAGCCCCCCATTAGGATTAAGTCTCGATTTTCCATGTAAAGGGAAAGGTATTTTTTAAAGAGACGAGAATACTCTTGATGCTTGCTGTCCGTAATCTCATTCATTACTCGACTTACTGAAAGAGGGACATCAATTGCAGGATATATTCCAAGCTGAGTTTGTGATCGTGATAACAAGATGTGACCATCTAAAATTGCTCGTGAAGTATCAACTACTGGGTCATTAGCATCGTCTCCATCTGCTAATACGGTATAAAAAGCTGTTATTGAACCCTCGTGGACTTCTCCAGTACCAGATCGTTCTATTAATTTTGGTAAAAGCGATATAACCGACGGTGGGTAACCTTTTGCCGTAGCTTGCTCTCCTAATGCTAGTCCAATTTCGCGTTGTGCGTGAGCCACTCTTGTTAAAGAGTCCATTATTAACAGAACGTGCTTACCTTTTGCCCTGAAGTACTCCGCAATAGCCGTTGCGCGATCAGCTCCACGAATACGTAGTAGTGGGGAACGATCTGCTGGCACAGCGACTATACAAGTTTTAGATTTAGACTCGCTATTAAGGACGCTACGTACAAAGGCGCCCACTTCGCGGCCCCTTTCTCCTATTAACCCGACTACTACCACATCGGCCGTTGTGTATTTGCTCATCATGCCTAAAAGGACTGATTTACCTACTCCTGATCCAGCTATTATTCCAATTCGTTGTCCTCTCCCAACCGATACTAAACTATTAATTGCTCTAACTCCGACATCTAATGGGGTATCTATTGGCGTTTTTAATAGAGGGTTTGTTTGGGTCCCTTTTAAAGGCCATTTTTCGGTTGTTTTTGGTAATGCTGCTTTATCCAAAGGATTACCAAGTGCATCTATTACCCGTCCTAAAAGGTGATCGCTTACTAATATTTGGGATCCTTCATCTAATGTTGTCACAAGTGCGCCAACTTTTATTTGAGAACCAGATTCGTATAGAGACAAAATATTTTGACCGTTGTTAAAACCGATAATTTCGGCTGTGACGGACATGCTGTGAGAAACTTGTACTTTGCAAAGAGTTCCTACGTTAGCTGGAAAGCCATCACATTGAATTATATTTCCATCGAATCGATTAACTTTCCCTGAAAAAGCGATTGGTTTATTATAACCCAATTGGCTTATGTCTGAAGATAATTCACTAAAAAAATCCTTCATTAGCCTTCGGCTCCTTCATTATTTTGATCGTGCACGGGAGCATCTGTTTTACTTTGTTCATTGGTATTTACATTGTCATCTCTTTCTCCAATGTTGGAAAGTTCGCTATCACTTGACACCTCGCTTCTTTCTCTTGCCTTATCTCGTACAGATATTGACCCAATTTCTATAATGATATCTCCGTTCAA
Organism: Paracoccaceae bacterium; assembly: GCA_029242355.1. Taxonomy (GTDB): domain Bacteria; phylum Pseudomonadota; class Alphaproteobacteria; order Rhodobacterales; family Rhodobacteraceae; genus JAYZEV01. Next base: position 7,585 of record JAQWUC010000015.1, read on the forward strand.
AAGGTCTTCGCGGGATTTAAAAGAAATTCCAAGGGTTTCTGTTTGGCGAGAAATAGTGTCTTGAATGGCTTCTAAATCATTTGGATTTAAGAAAACTATGGGCTCTTTTGTCGTTTGTCCTATCGTTTCAAGAAGAGTTTCAATTTTAGTAAAAAATTTGTCTGGTAAGTTGCTAATTTCAATACCAGCCCGCTCACTTGATAAATTTAGAATTTGAGATGCAATTTTGTCTCTAAGTTTAATAAAATGTGAAGCGCTGAGGTCAAGCATAGATTGTCTCGCATTTTCCAAAGCAATTAATCCATTTTCTAGTTTTTCTTGAGTTTCTTTTTCCGATGCAACTTTACCTTCTGCAAAGGCTTTTTCATAAATTGTTTTCTCTTTTTCTTCTTGAGCTATTTTATCATCCTGAAGTTTTTTTTCTTCAATGATTCTTAGGGCTTTTTCCTCTTCCTCTATTTTCTGCGCATTAATTTCATGGTCTGTTTCTTCTTCAACGCTTGAGATCGATTTATTGACTTCCTCTACTTCTTGAGTGTCAAGGTCTTGCCTTGACAAATTATTTCTCAGTTCTGCCTCTGAAGCTATATCAATGAGTGTTCTTTGCTGAAAGGATGGTTCTTTTTTATCAGTTAAAATGCTTTCTACTGTTCTGTATGAGGTTTTTGATGCTTCAAGAAACCTTGTAATTTCAGAGTTTTTTAAAGGCCCATCCTGGACTTTCTCAACTTCCATTTTTTGCTTCTCCTTTACACATAATCATCCCCACCTCTACCAGCGAGAACAATAGAACCTTCATCAGATAAACGCCTAGCTACGTTAATAATTCTCTTTTGAGCGTCTTGTACTTCGGTAAGTCTAACAGGTCCCAACGCCTCCATTTCATCCTGAATATTTGCTGCAGCTCTAGTAGACATACAGGCAAATAACTTATCCGCAAGAGCTTGTTCCGCTCCTTTCAGCGATAAAACTAGATCTTCTGTGTCTACGCTTCTAAGAAGAGTTTGAAGTGATTTATCGTCAGCCATCATAAGATTTTCAAATACAAACATATTATCTTGTATGGCCTGCATTAATCCCTTGTCTGATTTTGCAACAGTTTTCAAAATAAATTGCTCTGTATCTTGTTTTGTGAAATTCATAATCATTGCGGCTGCTTTAACGCCTCCTACTTGAGAAGCTCTCAAAGTTGTGTTGGCAGCAAATTTTCTTTGCATTACTTCTTCTAATTCTTTTATCGCGTCTGGTTGTACTGTTTGAAGAGTTGCGATTCTTTGAATAATTTCTGGTTGAAGATTATCAGGCAGCATTGTCATAACGTCAGCTCCCAGCGCAGCATCCAAGTAGGAGATAATTAAAGCAATTATTTGAGGATGCTCGTCTACAATCAATTCGGATATAGACCGTGCATCCATCCAATCTAGAATTTCAATTGGTCGATCGCTACTTGATGGTGTAATTCTACTTAAGACTGACTGAGCTTTTTCATCTCCGAGTGCTTTTTGTAGGACATTCTTGATATAATTAGCTGATCCTAGGCCTAGACTAGTCTGTTCTTTCATTACTTTCAGAAAATCATCAAGAACTCGATTAACTGTATCTTGATCGAGTCCTGCAACAGAATACATAGCAGTTCCAAGATGCTGTACTTCTTTTGGTGATAAGTTCCGCAAAATTTCTGACGCTTCATCTTCTCCTAATAGCATCATTAAGATTGCGGATTTTTGAGTCCCTGACAATTTGTCAAAGATTGCGTCTTTTTTTTCTTCTTCGGTTTGTGCCGTTGCCTCAGCCATTTTTCACCTCTGGATAATATACCTTAAGAGTTTATACGAAATTAAGAACCAAATTTCAAAAATATATTAGGTCATATCTTCTTTCATCATTGATTTGAATACGTTTGAAGCTCTACCTGCGTCATCGGAAACAATCATCCGCATTACCGCTACTTTATCGTCGTAAGAGTTAGCAGTATCCAACATTTCTGCTGAGATTGCTTGCTTCTTCGGTTTTAGTTTCGCTTTAATATCCTCAAGACTCTCGCCTTCTTGAACTTCAACTTCATCTATATCAATTTCCTCATCACCCATATCTGTGATTACCTCGCCAGGAGCTCCCACTCCGATAGGAACGAGCACTCGACTGAGAAGAGGTCTAATTACGCCAAGGGCAATAATCCCTAAAATCAAAATTGTAATTACTTGTTTAGCGAGATCCTTAATTAAAGGAATTTCATGCCACTGTTTTGAAACTCCTTCCAAGGTGGAAACAAATGGTGCACTCTTAACAGTCAAAATATCACCACGTTCAGGATCCATCCCAATCGCATTATTAACAAGGCTCTCGACCTGTGCTATCATTTCTGGAGATAACGGAGCTGATACCTCTAATCCTGTTTCTGGATCGATTGTTGTACCATCGCGAAGAAGTACAGAAGCGTTGATTTTCGTTATCAAAGCACTTGGTTTCAATGTTGTTGAAATTCTTTTACTGACTTCATAGTTTTTTACTTCTGTGCTCGAACTTCGGCGGAGCTGACCTCGATTAAGCGCCGCGCCTGGCGTTGTTTGCAATTGAGCCTCTGTAGGCGGTGTGTTTGCCACTGCACCTGGAACGCCTTTGGCGGGAACATCGGTAGATAAATCCTGTGAACTTTGTTCACTCCTGATCGCGGTCGCGTTTGGATCAACGATCTCCTCTGTTATTTCGTTTCTAGTAAAATCTAAATCAATATTTACTTGAGCAGTTACGTTTCCTGGACCAACCATTGGTGTCAGTATTTGGACTATTCGGCTCCTGTAGATGCTTTCCAACCGCATTCTATGTTGAAGATGGTTGTCTGATAATTGGTTGTCAGGATCATCTATAGACTTTGATAATAGGTTTCCATTTTGATCGATCACAGTGACATCGTCTTTAGACATATTCGGGATTGAAGAGGCTACGAGGTGTATTATTGCCTGAACTTGCTGAGCTCCAAGAACTCGGCCATTGGCCAACTGTACAAAAACAGAAGCAGTTGGAGGTTGCTGATTTCTTGCAAATACTGACTTTTCAGGTATTGCAAGGTGTATCCTTGCAGATAAAATAGTATCAATTTCATTTATAGACTTTGCTAACTCAATTTCTTGGCTTTGCTTGAGCCTCATTAGCTCCACTGATTTACTTGAGCCCATAGGAATGGAGCTTAAACCGTCATAACCGTCAGGATTGGATGCTGGTAATCCTTGGGCAGCAAGATTTATCTTTGAGCGATGAAAATCATTCACGGGGACAGTAACTTCGCCTGTCGCTCCATCTATTGCAGCGTCAATGCCAGCATTTGCTAAGGCCTCAAGAACTTTTGACTTCTCTGAGTCAGGTAATGAAGCGTATAGCGTGGTTCGAGCGGGTTGTTGCAGGTAAGCAAATACTATTAAGCCAATTACTATTGCTATAGAGGCTACAATAACTGGAAGAGCTCTTTGAACACTTGGTTGCGAAGTAAATTTCATCGCGTTAGACAACACATTGCTGCTTTGTTTTAACAATGAATTGCCGCTTCCAGAACTTTGTTGGGCCATAATTTGATTTTGTGTAGTATCTACCATTTTATCTCTCGCTAATAAGTGTGCAAATTTTCAATTACACTGGCATATTCATTATATCTTTATATGCGCTGAGCAGTTTGTTACGTACGTTTAATGTTAATTGGAATCCAATTGATGAAACTTGTTGTTGTACCATCACTTTGCTTAGATCGGTTTCTCGTCCTAATTCAAAATCTTTACTTATTTGAGCAGATTGAGCTTGAGAGTCTGCCACTGATTTAATAGCGGTTGAAATACGAGTGCTAAATGCATTGTCGTTTTCCACCCCAATAATTTTTTCCGCTTTTTCTAGGTGTGATTTCGCTGAACTTGGTACGTTTAGTTTGAGTGATCCTATTTCAACCATGATTAGGTCCTTTCTAAGCTGTAGCTACTTGCTTGAGTAACGAACTCTCCATCAAATCTTTGGTGGAGTACTGGTTTAATTTTGCGTCTGTAATTATATCGTTTGTCTCGATCGTCTTATTTGAGCAGAGAACAAGAGCTCTCTGAATTACATTCTCTAATTCTCTTACATTCCCTGGCCATGAATGATTATAAAGCTCTTCGATTGCCTCTTTAGAAATTCGTGGTATTTCGTCAAGTGAGTTAGAATGTTTTACCACTAAGCTTGCTAAAATAGGTACGATGTCATTCGGTCTGCTTTCTAAATTAAGTGAAGTAAGAGGGAACACATTTAATCTGTAAAAGAGATCTTCCCTAAAGCGGTTTTCAGCAATTTCAATTTCCATATTTCTGTTTGTAGTGGCTATAACGCGTACATCTACTGGTAAGCTTTGCTGCGAACCTAGCGGAGTTACAATTTTTTCCTGCAAAACGCGAAGTAATTTAGCCTGGAGTGGTAAAGGCATCTCAGAAATTTCATCTAAAAGAAGTGTTCCAGTATCAGCAGCACGAAAAATACCTTTGTTAGCCGTTGAAGCTCCAGTAAAAGCTCCTTTTTCATGGCCAAATAAAATCGCTTCTAACATGTTTTCAGGAATTGCTGCACAATTAATTCCTACAAATGGACCAATGTTTCGGTTTGATTTATCGTGAACAAAACGTGACAGGACTTCTTTTCCAGTACCGGTAGGTCCGTTGATGAAAACAGTCACATCGGCTTTCGCGACGCGTTCTGCTATTTTCAACAGATGATATGATTTTTCATCACCAGCGATAGTTTCATTCTTACTAGAAACCAGGCAAGCTAAAAGTTGTAGATTATAATTTTTTTCAGGAGGGATGCTATTTGGATAACAAGGTATTGAGATCTTAACATATTTACTACCGAGCTGGCTTTCTACATTGAAAATCTCTGAATTTTCGGCAACAACATAAATTGCTTTAGCTTTAAAACTTCGTGCAACTTCGAGTAATTTTGATTGCCCTCCGATTTCTTTTTCAAAGTTTTCAGAGCACAGGAAATGATCTCCTGTTAAGATATTATCTTTAGGTTGGGTGGTTCGAATCACTGTTTCAAAGTCAACAAGGCGGGTTTTTAAAATTTGTTTAAAAACATCAAAAGCAAGGAATTCATGTGGTTCAATAATTACGTCTGTCATAAACTAACCTCCAAAAGTTAATTGTGGAAAGGCAAAAAAGAAGCCAAAAGAAAATACTAAAGAATAAATTATTTTAACTTATTGAAATATAACAATAAAAAAAGTTTCTTATAAATTATTTAAAATGTTTAAATAAATTTAACGAAATTTTTTCAAAAAATTGACTCTTATTCTTAGTGTGCTATTGTTTTTTCAAAAAATTGACATACTGAGGCTAAAGTGGGTGATATAAATAAGCTGATTATTGGGCAGTCGGCTGCTGCCAAGGAGCTAAAGCGTTTAATCCAGTTAGTTGCTCCGTCGCCGGCGACTGTTTTGGTTCAAGGAGAGACGGGAACTGGTAAGGAGCTAGTCGCTAAAGCTATTCATGACCAATCTAAGCGGCGTGGAAACTTAATAGCTGTAAATTGTGCGGCTATCCCGAGCGAATTATTGGAGTCTGAACTCTTTGGTCACGAGAAGGGGGCGTTCACTGGTGCGGTTAGTTCGAGACCAGGTAGAATTGAACAGGCAGCTGATGGAACTCTCTTTCTTGATGAAATAGGTGATATGCCAATTGCGCTGCAGTCAAAGTTATTAAGAGTTTTAGAGTCAAAGAATATACAACGTGTTGGAGGAAATGGAGAAAAGAATGTTGATTTTCGGTTAGTTTGCGCCACACACCAGAATCTTCAAGCGAAGATTGATAGTGGCGAGTTTAGATCAGACCTCTATTATCGAATCAATGTTTTTCCTATTGATGTTCCAAATCTATCAGTTCGGATTGTAGATATTCCTTTATTAATAGAATTCATTTTAAATGAGATGAACTTAATTGACTCAAAAGCAAGACCAATTTTTGATAAAACTGCGCTTGATGCGCTAACGAAATATGATTGGCCCGGGAATATAAGAGAGCTTAAAAATGTTATAGAGCGCGCTTCTGTTCTATTTTATGGAAAAAATGTAAATAATGAAAATGTTAAACAAAATTTAATAAAATTAAAAGCCCCAGTTGAAGAAGAACAGGCGGCCCTATGGGAGGCATCTGGTTCACTAAACGAAAATGAATCTTTGTTTCAGGAAGAACTCACCCAGCAGTTACCAACAGCTGAAAATTTTAGATCTTGGTTTGAATTTCACTCTTTTATTGATATGCGCCGACACTTGAGGGATATTGAGATTGTTTTGATCGAAGCGGCTTTGGAGAAAACAAATGGACTGGTTGGTCAGGCTGCAGATTTGTTAAAAATAAGGCGCACCACTTTAATTGAAAAAATTAAAAAATTTGTTATTGAAAAACCTCCAAGCTAACAAAGATTTATTTTGTCATTCTGTAGCTTCGAAGCATTTTTATTTTATTGCCAGTCACTTGAGTGAGAGCAGTCATCTTAGCAGTAATTAGTGTCATCAATTCCTGATTTTGCTGAGCCGTATCGCTTAGAATAGTTAAACTGCTCTCATCAGATCTAAAGTCTGGATTTGTAGCTAATGTTTTCAGCAAAGTGCGCCTTTTAGTATCTAGAAATAATATTCTAGAAAAGTTATTTTCAAGAGATGCTTCACTGATTTTTATATTTATATTGATTAGTTGGTCGACGGCACTAGCCATTAGATGTTTCCGAGTTATTCACAACAATCCAAGTGTTATAAATTTCTTTAAGTGATTTTAAAGCTTCCGCACTTCTATTAATCAGACCCATCCTCATATCTTTAATAATGTGTATTCTTGCAAATTCGTAAAGTCTAAATAAATCTCCAGCTATTGCTCCACCCTTCTCAAGGTCAAGAGAAGTTTGCAGGGTGTAGATAATCGATAGTGCTTTTGAGAATCCGCGTGATTTTTTTTCGTTGTTTCCTGTCTTATTATCTATATTTGCTTGAAACATTTCTATAGACTTAACCAACTCCTCCATCACAACTAACAATACAGAATTAGCATCAGCATCCTGAGGCAATGTCATTTTTTCAGTATTTTTATAAGCCTTCAGCGCATTTTTCATTTTTTATACTCATTCTTAGAATTACTTGTATTTTTGCAATAGTCCTGTTAGACATAGAATATGTCCATGATAACTCCGATAAGCGGCCCAAAAGTACAATCGAGTCGTCCCGTTGAAGCGCGGGGAGAAGACACTCGAGTTGCAGTTAAACAGAGTTTAGCAACATCCATGCCATCCGATCGGCAAACTTCCTTAGGTATGTTACAAGTGGAGTCTAATAATGCAAGTTCGGGTAAATATGAGCAGTGGAAAAAGTCACGAATATTTAATCCAAAACAGGCTGGGGTTGCTGTAACAGCAGAAAATTTTCTGAAAGCTAAGGCGGGTTTTGAACCTTTGTATATGCAAAACATTGGTGCTACAAAGTTAGCTTTGATGTCAATCATGGATAAAGAAAAACCAAGGTATAGTGATCAAGTTAATATTCTTGCTTAACCATCGAGAAAAGTGTCAAATACCGATGTCTTCTGTTTTAGAAGCTCTCCAAACCAATCTAAATTCTGCTCTTGACTAATATTCCAGCCAGATGGAGCTGAAGGGTTTGCTTTTGATCTAAGTCCAAAAACCATTGCTCTGAATAATTTAGTACATTTTTCAGCTGAATATTCTTGTGTTTTAGTTGGGTCAAGGGCTGAGCCAAACATGCCTTTAATTTTTCGCGGTTTCCTAGTTGCTTCAAATTTCAAGCGATTAAAAATGTAATCGTTTAGCAACGTGACTGCAGAATCACCTGCATCGATTTCAGACAAAAACAGTAAAAGCTCTTGAGCAGATAGTGCAATTAGATCTGGTTCAATTAGGGAATAGTTAGTGCTTAACCCAGAAGAATATTTTTTCGCACAGCTTTCTATAAGAGTTTCTTGCGACAAAAATTCTATTGCACTGTTTGCACTGCAAATACTAAAAACCCATTCTGGACAAAAATTTGACAAGAGTTATGCTCCATCCATAATCAATAATCGATACTAGTTAATTAATAACTTACTTTATTTTGATTTAAAAGTATTTAAGTTAAAAAATTACGTGCTTTTCATTGTTTCGATTATGGTAATTGCTTTGGTGTTTGACGATTCATTTTTGTTCGCTTGTTTGGGTTTTTGGACAGTTAAATTCCTTTTATCAACTCTAAAATGTAACATTTATAAGTCGTTTATTGAACTATAGGTAATTAGAAAGAGTGGTGTTACTTTTATTCAAAAAGATTTGTGACATGGGTTTGGTATAATTATTGCTTATATTCTGTTGAAAATCTTTGTAATTCTTAAAGGTATGAGAGCGAACACATGGCCATTGATTATTTAAGTGCCTTAAATACGAAAGGCTCTGGTCTTAATATAACGCAAATTGTTGATAGTTTGGTTGAAGCTGATGTCGCGCCAAAAAAAGATGCTTTAAACAAACAGATCAGTGAAAAAAATACTCAAATTTCAGCATTAGCTGAGGTTGTGGCCGACTTAAGTAGTCTTCAAGCCGATGTAAATTCTCTTACTAACACTACGCAATTGGCCCCGACTAGTGCCAGTAGTGCTTCCTTGACTATCGCAGTGTCAGACTCCGCTGTTGCAGAGGAGTTCACTGCGGATGTTACGGTAGAGGCTCTAGCGACAGCTCAAACTTTGAATTTTACAAATTCTAATTTTACTGCTCCAACAGCGACTATTGGAAGTGGTACGATCGCGGTTCAAATTGGATCTTGGGATAGTGATTTTGACTCGTTTACGGAAACGTCATCGACAAATATAAGTGTTTCAGATGGTACAACGCTTACGGCTTTTGCCGCGCAATTAAATGCTGTATCAGGTGTAAATGCTTCCGTACTGAATGTAGGAGATGGAACTTACTCACTTGTTATTAAGTCAGAACTAGGTGCAAAAAATGCAATAAATTTTGATGTCGCCGCGGGATATGGAAGTGCATCAGACCCCAAAACGTCTCTAAATGTGTTTGATACTGAGACTTCTGGTATAGGAGCTGTAGGAGCCAGTATTCATATGGTGAGAGCGACTGATGCTCATCTAAAAGTGGACGGCGTATCTGTGTACCGAGACTCAAATACCATCACTGATGTGTTTGATGGTTATACTGTTTCCCCTAAGGTTGTGAATGCAACAAGTTTTCGAGTTCAATCTTCTCTAGATGTTGATAATGCGTATAATGCAATGAACTCATTAGTATCAAGTGTTAATATTACTAAGAAACTGTTTAGCGATATGACCAACCGAGAGCTAGAAGGCGCTCTAGCGGATGACCCCGTGATTGCTGCCATAGAAAGACAACTTGATAAATATTTTAGTGGTGGAGTAGTTGGTTTTTTTACTAGTAGTGTTTACATGTCTGAATTGGGCGTAAGTACGAATCGAGATGGTTCAATATCATTGAGCGAAAGCAAATTTAGAGAGGCTATGGCGGTTGAACCTTCCTCTACTGTAGCTGGCGGGACTAAACTTTTTAATGCAGTTTTTAATTCGTCCGTTTACTCGGACAGTTCGTTGCTCAAGGTTGAAAAGTCAACTTATGTGGAGCCTATAGCTGGTGTGTATACTTATGTGCAATCTACGGGATCTCCACCCTCTGCAACTATTGATGGATCAGGTACTGGTATTTCTACTTACAGCGACGCAGCGCCTTATTTCACGTCAACACAAACGAATACATCCGGTTTGAAAATAACACCAAGTACCACGGGTAATATAAGTTCAGTTAACATATTTGTAGGAACTAGTATTCTGGATCAGCTAACAACCTACATTGATGTGATCATGGCATCGACAGGAGATCTTTCGACAAGAGAGTCAACTTTGGGATCTCAACTGACAGACTACCAAATTGAACTTGAGGATATAGAGGCAAAAACAGACGGTATTAGAGACAGATACATGTCACAGTTTCCTGCTATGGAAACGGCGGTGACGAGCCTTAAAAGTACAGGCGATTACTTAACAAATATGATAGAGTCTTGGAATAGTGACAATTAGAAACCTAATTGGCATTGAACTTGCACAACTCATTGTTGATCTGACAAAGAGTAAAATGTTATGAATATACATGTATCAAATAATAAACCACCCAAAGTGGCAAAGCCCAACAGCTTTGTTGAAGCTACTGTCAGCCTAGCTGACTGTTATCAAAATGCTTTGGCGGAAGGTGCCAAAGGTAATGATGACTTAACTCGATTCTGGGTTGATTCATCGAGATCTGTTAAGGCGTTTTATAAACGATATCAGGAAGAGGATCATAAGAATCATCTTCTCTCTGGCCTTCAAAAAAATGACAGCAAAGAAATCCTTATAGAAGCAGTTAAAAATATTCGACAGGCAGAACCATTTGTTATGGCTTGGGCAACAAAATTTAGAGCTCTTCAAATCCGGGACTTTGAAGATTTTCATGAATTTCATTGGGACATATTCGTCGATGAGGTAGTGCCTCTTACTTGGGATTGGGAAAGTGACCTTTTTGTTATACAACATAAGCGTTTAGCGATTTTAGAAACCTTATTGAAGAGAGGGCAGCAAAGAATAATATTAATAGAGCCGGATAAACGCCGATATAAAAAATTATGTAAACATGTTGAAACATTAAAAAATTCTGACAATGTTGCAGTAGTAAAGTCTAAAGATGAGATTAAAAAAATTATATCTGTTTGGATAGATCATCCACCATTTTTTTCACGAGTAATAAGTGATTCAGTCATGCCGACTGCAGAAGAAAAGAAAAAAGAATTAGAGGAAATTCAGGATCTTGCGCGCGAGGGTATGATTAATGCTATCACTTTTGACAATACAATAAAGTCGCATGGTAGCACTTGGGTTGAAAATGGTTTAAATAATTTTGAGAACTTATTAAACCATCCGAATATGGCGTGTTTAAAAGAAAAGTTTAACCAAGCATCTTTAATAGTAGTTTCACCAGGACCATCGTTGGAGAAAAATGTTCATTTAATTGAAAAAGCAAAAGGCAAAGCAATAATAATGGCGGTATCTCATTCGCTTGAGTACCTTCGTGCGCGAAATATAGTGCCCGAT
>JAQWUC010000016.1 GCA_029242355.1 Paracoccaceae bacterium
TTACGGTTCTCTTCCTTGTTCTTAATTTTTAAATGCTTATTTTCAGATCATTTGTTCTAAAACATTAACTGTCACAAATTAGTTTGTTAACTCTCCGATTGTCAATCTAGGATTGTAGTTGTTAAAGGTCAACAACAAGAATTAGTAAAACACTCTTTATAACTTGTATTTTATCAAGATAATTTGCGCTTTACAAAGGAACTAGATCTAAGTTTTCATACTATTAGTTAATGGTCAGATAAAATGTTGCTGTAATAAGTCATTTTATTGTTTACGCGCCCTTAAAATCAAATATAGTCTAAAGCATGGGTAAAGTTGGCTTAGGTCAGACCTTTTAGTAATCCATGATTAAGCTAATAAGGTTGTTTGTGCTAAGTTAATTTTTGCGCATATTGAAATTTAATAAATTAGTACTGGGAGGTGCAAATGAAACGTCGCGAATTTATAACTAAGGCTGGAATTGGAACCGCAGGAGCAATAGGGGCAGGGGCTCTTGCAACTCCTTCGATAGCTGGGAGTCACTCTAAAACAATGACAATTGTGTCTACATGGGGTCGTGATTTTCCTGGTTTAGGAACATCAGCACAACGATTAGCTGCAAGAATTACCGAACTTTCTGAAGGAGCCATAACAACCGAATATTTTGCAGGAGGAGAGCGTGTAGCTCCATTTGACTCCTTTGATGAAGTAGCCTCAGGCAATTCACAGGCATATATCGCCGCTGATTATTACTGGAGAGGCGTGCACCCAGGATTCGCTTACTTTACAGCCGTGCCAATGGGAATGAGTAGTCCCGAGTGGAATGCGTGGATAAAGTTTGGTGGGGGACAAGAACTATGGGATAAAATTTCGGGCGAATATGGTGTGAAAGCCTTGGCAGCTGGTTCAACAGGTTGTCAAGCTGGAGGCTGGTTTAACAAAGAAATTAATTCTGCAGACGATTTAAAGGGTTTAAAGATGCGCATTCCGGGCCTTGGTGGAACAGTGATGTCAAAACTTGGGGCTTCGCCTGTATCCGTGCCAGGTTCCCAGATATATGAAAACTTAGTTTCTGGCGCGATTGATGCCTGCGAGTGGGTTGGTCCGTGGAATGATTATTTTATGAAATTCTATGAAGCTGCTAAGTATTATTATACAGCAGGTATGCACGAGCCAGGTAGTAATTTAGCTATGGGAATGAATGCTAGTTGGTGGGGAAGCCTCTCAGATCATGAGAAAAATGTAATTACGACTGCATGTGCGGAAGAAAATGGTTACCAGTATATGGAAACTATGGCTAACAATGGCGCTTATATGACTAAGCTTATTGAAGAGCAAGGCGTGCAAGTGCGGAATTTTAATGATGATGTTTGGGACTCTTTTGGAGAAGCAGCTGAGGAAGTTTTTCAAGAAACTCGCGATCACTCAGCATTAGCTGCTGAGATTAATGATGCTTATCAAGCATCGCTACGAGCGATTGGTGGAATGAACGCCGCTTTTGAAATTGGTTTTGTTAATCAACGAAACAGGATTTTGGGTATTGAAGCCTAAGATTTTTTTAATTTATCGGAAATAACCGGCGGGTCATCAAGGCATAATCCGTCGGTTTTTAAATGTAAAAATAAAGTAGATAATATAACCAATGTTGGATCAATCAAGTGAGAGCCAGCCGTCTTCAGGCTCAGGTAATAATTTGATAGCAAAATTTTTTGGATGGAATGTAATTGGATTCCTAATCGCTTTTATATTAAATAACTACCTCACCTTATCATATGATTTCCCTGGAGCGATAAGCGGATTTTCAGAACAATCCATGTTAGGTCTTGTACAACTTAGCGTTTATGTAATTTCATGTGTTATGATATCGTATTTTCTTGTTTTAAAGAATACGAGAAGTTTACGCCAGGATGCAGAACTGGTTAATTCATTAAATGTGTATTTGATCAGAGGCTTGTTTTGGTCTGTTTTATTTATAGGAGTAGTTGACGTTTTAATTGCTTTTATACGAGTAGAACGAATATTACCGTTGTACATTAATGATGACATGATACGGCTTTTAAACAAACCCACGTTCATAGGTCTCAAAATTCATATCCCTATTTTTATAGTCAGCTTTATTTTAGCGGCATTCACAAAAACATTAGGGTTCGTTTGGTTGTCATTAATGATCGTGCTTGCTGAACTGCTAATTGTTATAAGTAGATTTGTATTTTCGTATGAGCAACCGTTTATGGCGGACCTAGTGAGATATTGGTATGCAGCACTATTTTTGTTTGCTTCCGCTTATACTCTTTATGATGAAGGTCATGTAAGAGTAGATATCATATATGCAGGGCTTACAGAAAAAATGAAGGGTTACCTTAATGCGACAGGGGCCGTGCTTCTTGGTCTCTCAACAAGTTTAATTATTGTTCTAATTGGCTTCAATGGTAAGTACTCTATTGTTAATAAACCATTGATGAGCTTTGAAGTTTCTCAAACTGGTACAGTGGGTATGTTTGTGAAATATCAGATGGCCTTATTCCTAGGTATTTTTGGGATTACGATGGCAATCCAATTTGTAAGTTGCTTCTTTGAGTCTATAGCAGACTATCGGGGATACACTGGCAAAAGAAAAGTAGTGCAAGAAAAAGTACACTGAAAGGTCACAATAGGTATTATTCATGGAGATTTTTTTCCTTATAGTTCTAATAGCTTTGATGGCAAGTGCACTTGGATCGGGTTTCCCGGTTGCTTTTGCATTGCCAGGCTCTGCCATAGTGACTATTATTCTTGCGGGTTTTTCTGGTCTAATCTTTGAATCGAACCCAAGTGCATATTTTCATTCTAGCGGACCTTTCGAATGGCTTTCAGCAGGAGTAACCAATCTTAGGGGCGTTTACTGGGAACCCGAAAGGGATACATTAATAGCAATACCACTCTTTATCTTTATGGGGTTAATGCTTCAACGTTCAAAAGTTGCGGAAGACCTTCTATTGGCCATGGCGCAATTATTTGGTCCTGTTAGAGGTGGTCTTGGTATTTCTGTAGTATTCGTAGGTGCTCTATTGGCAGCGACCACTGGTATTGTAGGGGCAACAGTCGTTGCAATGGGACTAATTTCTTTACCATCAATGCTAAGAAACAATTATTCTCCTTCACTTGCTACCGGCACTATAGCCGCTTCGGGAACCCTTGGCCAAATTATTCCTCCATCAATAGTCTTAATCATTCTTGCAGATCAACTGGCGTCAGCCTCCGACCAAGCTAGCTCTTTAAGAAAATCACTTCATAAAGAAGCTACAGGCGAAATTTCAATGCCATCTTTTTTAGACGTTGGTTCGACCAGTGCAGGAGAAATGTTTCTTGGCGCTCTCTTGCCTGGACTAATTCTTGTGGCTGTTTATATGCTCTATATTCTGGGTGTGGCCGTCATTTTTCCTAAAATAGCTCCAGCTGTCAGATATGATGGAAAAATGGATATAAAATTTTGGTTTAAGATAGCTTTTATTTTAGTACCACCATTAACACTAATCTTTTTAGTCTTAGGATCCATATTGTCAGGCATAGCTACAGTAAATCAAGCTGGAGCAATAGGAGCGGCTGGTGCTGTCTTTATGGGCGGCTATAGATTAACAGCCGGTAAAAGGAGTGCCGCCTATCCAGCTATTTTAGCTATTTTGTCGTTGTTACTTGTGTTTTATTGTTTAGATAACTATCAGATGAATGTAAAAGCGGCTCAAACGACTAAAGATTTTCAAGGTCTATTTTTGGGTGCCATCGCTTCATTTGGATTAATTGTATCTCTCGCTTGGAGTTTGATAAGATTAATCAAAATTGATAATGTTCTACAAGGAGTTATGCTAGAAACTGCAAAAACAACTTCATTAGTATTTATAATTTTGCTTGGGGCAGCTGTTTTAACTTCCGCTTTTAGAGCTTTTGGTGGCGAGGATTTAGTAAGAGAGTATTTAAATTCGCTTCCAGGTGGTTTTTGGTCAAAGTTCTTAATAGTTATGGCAGTTATCTTTGTGCTAGGATTTTTTCTCTATTTTATTGAGATAGCTGTAGTCGTAGTTCCTATAGTGGCTCCAATCCTTTTAGCAGATCCAAGCGCAAATATAACAGCTGTCTGGTTGGGAGTAATGATTGGTTTGAATATTCAAACATCATTTTTAACTCCACCATTTGGCTTTGCCTTGTTTTACTTGCGTGGGGTCGCTCCAGCCACTGTCAAAACGATCCAGATGTATAAAGGCGTAGTACCATTTATATTATTGCAGTTACTTGCTCTTGCTGTGGTTGGCTCATATCCTCCATTAGTAAATTATTTGCCGCAACGAACGAGTCTATTGTCAGAATCGGCGCCACCGCCGAAAAACCCAAAGCTACAATATTGCCTTGAGGAGTTTGTTTCTAAAAAGCTTTTATCGGATGAAAACTCTGTTCAAATTTCGTTGTCCAATGCAAATAATATCGATTTTTCAATACTTCCATCTGGTTTGGCTAGCAAAGCTAATAACGCTTTTGCTGATGGACTCGCTGCTATTGATTCGTTGCGACTTGCTTATGAATCTGAATTGACAGTATCAGCGGCAGAAGCTAGCTATAAACCCAAATTAAGAATAGTTCGAAGAATTGAAAAGAATTTAAGAGATAAAAATGCTGAATTAAAACTTATTAATCAAGAATTAGGCAGGCTTGAGGATATTAAAGAAAATCAACCTGTTAAGAAAGCATTAGAATTGGACAGAAAATTAATTCTTTCTGAGATTGAGCATTTAAATGATTCTTTTCCGCAAGATTGGGAAGAAGTTTACACTAGCTTTAGTTCCCTAGTTAAGGCTGAAAATAAGGCTCGCGTAATGTATCGTAGACAAGCTGATAACTCATACGGTAGCATTAAAGATATATTAAACATTATTGATGGATATGAAGAGTTGTTACAATTGGAATCAGATCTCGATAGCTTAAGTATTAAAATAGGTAGTGATAGCCCAGAACTAGTTGCTGAAGAAATAAAATTACTAGCTAGTAAGGTGGGACGAATATCTGGAACAAGTAAAATTAAATCTTTACTATCTAAATCTAGAAAAGCGCTAAAGAAAAAGAAAATTGATAGAAAGAAAGTCTTCGATTATTATAATAAGGCTGTATTTGAATATCAGGGGCAGCTTAGTTGGATGTTAAAGGCAAAAGAGACCGTGTATCCTGGATTTAGCACTTATCTTAAGTCAGTTTCAGACACCTTGGGAGCTCGTCTTCAAGATAAGATGCCAAGATCTACAGCGCTTTATATTACTTCGTGTACTTCGGGCCATCGGGATATTTCTCTTAACTTTTAGTACTTGATACTCAAGTCAACTTGAGCTTGGTAGTCCCATGTGCTTAGCTACGCGTTACTTTTGGGAAGATATATTGTGTTGGTTGCTCGGTCTTCTGGAGGAAAATATTCGCTTGCAATATCATTCGCATTTTCATTATGTCGTTTAAGTATAGACCATTTTCCATTGCTGTATAGTTCAAGAGGTTCGTATTGGGATTTATAATCCATTTTTTCACTACCTTTGACCCAATAACCTAAGTACAAATAAGGTAGTTTCATTTCTTTTGCTAATTTTATATGATCTAATATCATATATTTACCAAGACTTAATTCTGCCATTTCTGGCTCATAGAACGAATAGACCATAGATAAGCCATCTGCTATGATATCAGTTAGGCTGGAAGCTACAAGAGTCTTAACTTGGTCGTTTTTAAGTGAGTATTCGCAAAGCATAGTCTTTACAGATGTTTCTTCAATCATTGAGGTGAATTCAGATTTATTCATTCCTGACATGCCGCCTTTGTCATGCCTAAAGTCCACATATCTTTTAAATAAGTCGAACTGTGCGCTTGATGCCCACGGGGTTTTTATTTCCCTAATTAAGTTCAAATTGCGTTTGAGGACTCTTTTTTCAGATTTACTAAACGAAAATATGTTAATGGGTATTCTTGCAGACAAACAAGCTGAACAATCACCACAAGACGGGCGGTACAACACATTTTGAGATCTTCGAAAACCTTGCTTCGATAATGCATTATTTAATGTTTGAGAGTCTTCCCCGTTAAGGGCTGTAAAAAGTTTTCTTTCTAACCTATTTTTCAAGTATGGGCACTCTTGTGGAGCGGTTACGTAAAACTGAGGTGCTCGTGGTACACTATGGCGCATATTTATTCCTTACTACATTTTTACCATAGCAAAACTTTTGTATTTACTGTTTTGAACCAGTATTCTTAAGATACTGGCAACTGAACTTAGCTCTTTTACCGCACTTTCTTAAACGACACAAATCAAATTTTGTTTACAGTCTATTGACTAAAATATTACTAGTAATAATAGTTAGTCTGTTCCAATAGTTGACAGTTCGTAAGGAGTATTTTGGTAGATTTCGTTTATCCAGTTTCCGTATAATAAATGTCCATGACTACGCCAATAATTTATTGGTGTCATTGAAGTGTCATCGTTCGGAAAATAATGCTTTGGTTTTGCAGTTTCTTTACTTAACAATTTGTCTCTTAGGTATTCGCTTTTTAATGTGAGTGTATCGTATTCTAGATGGTTAAACATATAAATGGCATTGTGGTTTTTGTCATTGATTAAGCAAGGACCTATATCATCAGATGACAGAAGAATATCTAGGCCGGTTTGTTTTTTTATGTCTAATTCTCTCATCTCTGACCAACGACTTACCGGTACAGGCACTCTGTCGGTAAACCCACGCATATATTTGTTTTGAGGCATCAAATTTTCGTGCTCAAAACAACCAAAAACTTTCTCTTTCACGGTATATTTAGGGATTTTGTAAAAGAAGTTCAGCATAGCCATAGCTCCCCAACAGACTGCCATGGTTGAGTGGACATTTGTTTGTGTCCAATTAAATATTTCCGTTAATTCTTGCCAATAGTCTATTTCTTCGAATTCCAAATGCTCGATGGGTGCTCCAGTTATTAAAACCCCATCAAACTTTTGCTGTGATATCACTGAAAAACTTTTGTAAAAGCTTTCCATATGCATTGCTGGAGTATTTTTCGAAACGTGATTACTCATGTTCACGAGTGTTAGCTCTATTTGCAGTGGCGTTGAACCAATTACCCTTGCAAATTGTGTTTCGGTTTCAATTTTCATAGGCATTAGATTAAGTAATGCTATTTTGAGAGGCCTTATATCTTGCCGATTAGCTTCTTTTTCTGACATTACCATAACGCCTTCTTCGCGAAGAATTTCAAAGGCTGGAAGTGTTTTCGGAATTTTTATTGGCACTATTGATCCTTTATTTTTTTTTCTTTTTATCGATAGATTCTGCAATTAGTTTTACAAAGTCATCTGATGATTCTAGTTTCGATAAATCAGAAGATTCAACCGTAATTCCCCAATTTTTTGCTATTTTTGAATATATGGGGATACGATGCAAAATTAGCGCCTGAAAGCAGTAAGAAATGAATTTATCGGGATCTACATCAGCTGGGGCTTGATTGTTTGTTTTACAATATGCATGCCATTCAGTTTTAAGAAAAGCTTCATTGTAAAACATTGGTTTTGGTGACTTTATAAATCTATGATATAGTTTTTCAACCTGGTCGTCTGTTCCTTTTATCCACACTAGGAGTGTGTTTTGTTGCAACGATTTTAGTACTTTATCGGTTGAATCATCTGGATTGACTATCTCACATAGAGATCCAGAAGTGTCCGATATAAAGTGCTTATAACCATATATTTCCATAGCTTTTTGTGCGAATAGTTCGGTGTCAATGGTAGCAGATATTTCGGCTGAGCGATGCTTACGTTGGCGGCTTAAATATTCTTCAAATTGCAGGCCTTCTTTGTCTTTACGACCAGGTTTTCCCAGAAAACTTGAGAGAGGTGATAAATTATTGAAACTAATATTTGAAGAAATATAAATGCTATCGTTCAAAAGGTGTTTTTTTAATGCGGGGAGCTTCATTGCTTCTTTCTTAAAGTCATCCACTATCTCTTCACCAAGATATTTTGTACCAATTCTGTAATCTACAGAGTAATGAAACCATTTATTACTCTCCCGTAACGTGTTTGCGAGAAAAGTCTTTCCTACTCCTGACATACCAAATAGCGAAAGGCGTTTATTTTCTGAAATTAGCCAGTCATATCCTGATTCATAAAGCATTTAATCGCTTTCTTATATTTTTTAAAGTTATTAAATTGTTTTAACGGATTTAGAAAAGAAAGTAAGTGAGTTATTAAGTTAATACAATTGTTTGATGATAGTATCGATCTTTTCTTTAATTTCCAATCTTTCGTTTGGTGCAAGGAAAGCTCCAATTTCAACTTCTCTTCCATTACCGCTCAATGTAAGATAGTTTTCTATTTTTTGACTTTCTGTATAGAGATTGACCTTGGTCCAATAAGGATTAGCAGTCCATTCTTTGCTTTTGCCGTTCGTTTCATAGCGTTTAACTTCGATTAAATCTGGCCAGATCTTAACATTTTCATAAAGTTTACCTGCTTGGTAATTTAAAATAATCGATAAGAACAAAAAAAGAAGCGCCCCTAGTGAAAAGGGTAAAATCACAAATAATGTTTTAGTGCCAATGAATGGAATAATAGGTATCATCATGGCAGCAAATGTCATTCCCATTAATGTGTAGAATGTTTTTTTTGTTAACGATCGGTTTGGCCATAAGGTTAGATTTAGGAGCGGTACAGTTCCTGAATTGTTACTAACAGAGTTTTTCTTATATTTCAGCATTATAACCGTTGTATTGGCAAAGCTTTTTGATCAGTGGTGCTTGCTTTTATCCCACATTTCTTGGGTAGGTAAGATCTCAAATGTATGCTCTGGTGGAGGGTTGGGAAGGGTCCACTCTAGGGTATCAGCGTGTTTCCCCCAGTAAGCGTCTTCGGTAATTTTCCTTCCCCAAAGAAGGGTGTAAGCTACAATACCAAAGAAAAACACAAAAGATGCAAATGATATGAACGCGCCTATTGATGAAACATAATTCCATAGCGCAAATTGCTCGGGATAATCAATATACCTTCGTGGCATACCTTGACGTCCTAGGAAATGTTGGGGAAAGAAGGTCACATTTGATCCTATAAACATAGCCCAAAAATGCAACTTTCCGGCCCACTCTGGATATTGTCTTCCAGACATTTTACCTATCCAATAATATATTCCTGAAAAAATACAAAATACAGCTCCTAAGGACATTACGTAGTGGAAATGTGCAACGACGTAATATGTATCGTGATATGCTCTATCGATACCAGCTTGACTCAACACTATTCCCGTGACCCCGCCTACAGTAAACAGGAAAAGAAATCCTACGGCAAAAAGCATTGGGGTCTTGAATTCGACAGATCCACCCCACATCGTAGCTATCCAAGAAAATATTTTTATTCCTGTCGGAACTGCTATTACCATTGTAGCCAACATGAAATATGCTTGTTGGGTAACTGACATTCCTACTGTGTACATATGGTGAGCCCAAACGACAAAACCAAGTGCTCCAATTGCAATCATCGCATATATCATAGGTAGATATCCGAAAATCGGTTTTTTGGAAAATGTTGAGATTACATGGCTGATTATACCAAAACCAGGTACAATAATCATATAAACTTCTGGGTGTCCAAAAAACCATAATAAATGTTGATATAAAACAGGGTCGCCTCCACCCGACGGATCAAAAAAGGTAGTTCCAAAATTTCTGTCGGTTAAGAGCATTGTTATTGCTCCTGCTAAAACCGGAAGTGATAGGAGAATGAGAAAAGCAGTGACGACTATAGACCATGGGAAAAGTGGAGTCTTGTGTAGTGTCATGCCGGGGGCTCTCATATTCAAAAATGTCGTTATCATATTAATGGCGCCTAAAATAGATGATGCTCCTGATACATGGATAGCAAAAATTGCCAAATCCATAGACATACCTTGTTCGTTTGTAGAAAGAGGGGCGTAGAGAACCCACCCTACCCCTGAGCCTAATTGACCGTTTCCTCCAGGAGCCAAAAGTGAACAGACAGCTAGCGTTGATCCAGTAACATATAGCCAGTAAGAAAGGTTATTGAGTCTTGGGAATGCCATGTCTGGGGCGCCAATCATTAATGGCATGAAGTAGTTACCAAAACCTCCAAACAATGCTGGTATAACTACAAAAAACATCATTAGGATCCCATGCCCTGTAATCAAAACATTCCACAAGTGACCATTTGGCATTTCGTCCAGAAGCATATATTGAACTCCCGGTTCCATCAATTCCAATCTCATGTACACGGTAAAAGCAACAGAAATGAATCCTAGCACAGCAGCCGTAACGATATATAAAATCCCAATATCTTTATGATTGGTAGACATAAACCATCTAGTGAAGAAGTTTGGTTTTGGGTGATTCTCGTGACCCGTTAACACTGCATCTGCCATTTTTTACCCCCAATTTTTTTTACTCAAACAGTGACAAAAGGTAAATCAGTTTTTTTTAAAGATATCAACCTTTGTTAAAACCCTATACTCACATTTTTTGACTCTCAACTGTCGTGATCGTCGCACACAGTATTTTCATCTTTAGAGCCAATATGCTTGAAATTAACTTTGAAATTATGTTGTAGTGCTCGATCGACTCTTGTCAATGACCTATCTAATCCTTGTTGTTTAAGAGAGGTCACTCCGTATCCTTCATTACCACAGGCAACAATGCCATCAAAATAGTTTAGCTCTGGATGTACATTGATAGACGCTCCAAAATAAGAAATCCAATTTTTTACTCTTAACCCTACCGAAGCAATTTTTAATTCATTGCTAGGATAGATATCATTCTGCTTAATTGCTGTGGGGCATACCCAGATACCAATACGGTTTGATCGCCTTTCTCCCACCACTCCGAGGTCGCGCAAAGAATCAATTATCCATTGTTCAATACTCCATACAAATTTTCTGATGTCTTTCCCCTGTTTTTTTAAATCGAGCATGATATAAATAACTCTCTGACCTGGACCGTGGTATGTATAGGATCCTCCCCGGCGGGTTAATTCAACGGGAATTTCTGATTTAGCTAGAATATGCTCGTCCTTAACTGAAGTTCCCCCTGAGTACACATGGGGGTGTTCTAGTAGCCATATTAGTTCCTTTTGTCTATTATTTCGGATGTCTAGTACCCTTTGCTCCATTGTTCGTATCGCGTATTTTAGCGGTACTAAATTTGAGGACGTTTTCCATTCTATCATCGTCAACCTGCATTTATTTTTTATTTAATTTTTCAATCAGTCAGTCTGTATAAACATATGCCGTTGCTTGATAGTTTTTCAATGTTTTTAAATAATTCATTTTGAGAAGGTAAAGTGACAATCTGCTATTCACAAAACATTTATTGAGTGGTAGGTAGAATTGTTGGTTAAAATGCGGCTGTGGCGGAACTGGTAGACGCGCAGCGTTGAGGTCGCTGTGGGGTAAAACCCGTGGAAGTTCGAGTCTTCTCGGCCGCACCATCATTTTGTTTAAAATGCTGAGAAACACTAACGCTTAATTAATAAGATGATTTCGTGAATTGACGATGTTCATTTCTCGCAGGAGGGCATCGGCCTTATCCACTTTCTCCATAACCCAAAGCATATAGCGGCT
>JAQWUC010000017.1 GCA_029242355.1 Paracoccaceae bacterium
GTGTCGAAGTGAGAAATTCTGGTGTCTTCCATCCTTGCCAAAGAAAAATGGCGCCGAAAATTGTTCCTCCCACTAATGGCTCTTGAATGATTTTTTTAATTGCACCCCCACCTGAGACAACCCAAATACCAAATGTAAAAGCATATATTCCCATTAGTGCAAATATTACAACTGCATAGTCTAATCCTTCAGAGTCAAAGGCAAAAAAGGCTAACGGCAAACCAATGTTTCCAGTATTCCCAAAAATAAGAGGTGCTAAGTAGGTTCGTGCTTTCACCTGAAAGACTTTAACAATCATGAAACTTATGATTGTTATCGCTCCATAAATTGTAACAGTTGCTAAAGATAAGTTGATTAAGTTTTCTATATTAATATTTGTTTTCATTAATGAAACAAATATTAAACATGGAATAGCAAGTGTCATACTTAAGCGAGTTACAAATTCAACGTTGTAATCCAAACAAGTGTTAACCCACATAAAGCCAATTAAGCTTAGAAAGAAAAGTGGCGCAACAATTTCTAAAACATTAAAAAAAATCATAAGTCGCCTAATTACTGAAAATTTCTGTAGGTATACATTTTGATTTTTTCTTTTTAAAGTGAAAATGTAAAGATCTTCATTAACCCAACTTACGTAAAACTAATTTACTAAAGGAATTACTATTGTTCGATATCATAATAATAGGAGGTGGGATTGCAGGAATATCTGCGGCGGCTCGTCTTTCTAGTAATTCTTCAGTTCTTTTATTAGAGCGCGAGAGTGCATTAGGTTACCATGCCTCTGGTAGATCAGCGGCATCTTGTATCAGAGATTATGGAAGCGAAATAACCCGTGACTTAAATGAACATAGTTTTGAATATTTGCGAACCGAGAATAATGGTGTTTTATCAGATCGAGGGTTAATGGTCTTGGCAAAAAAAGATCAAAGAGATGCGTTTGTGACAAGTTCCGATTCATTAGGATTAACTGAGATCAGCTTGTCTGAGGCTAAAATTCAAGTTCCTATTATTAATAATAAAATTGTTAAATACGCCTCTTACAGAAAGGACGTCTACGATTTGGATACTGCCCGACTGATTCAAAATTTTGAAAAGGAGGCAAACCTTAATAATGCTCAGATAAAAAATAATTCAGTTGTAGTAAGAATTGAATACTTAAACTCAATGTGGCGGGTATTAACTGATAATGGTGAATACCATTCGACTATATTAGTTAATGCTGCAGGAGCATGGGTAGATCATATTTCTAACATGGCTGGTATTGAGAAAATTGGGTTTTTACCTATGCGCAGATCAATGGCCAGAATACCCCTACCATCTGGGTTTGATGTTGCTAACTGGGCTTTTTTTTCCGGTCCGATGGAGAATTGGTATGCCAAGCCTGATGCTGGGCAGTTAATTGTCTCTCCGGCTGAAGAAGATCTTGTTGAGCCGCACGATGCGTGGGCAGAAGATTTAATTTTAGCTGAGGGTATTTCACGATATCAGAGTTCGTTACAACACCTGTTAATAAAATAAGCTCAAATTGGGCTGGTTTACGAACTTTTGCTCCAGATAGAAGTTTAGTTATCGGTTCCGCGAAAAGTAATTCCAGTTTCTTTTTTATTGCTGGTCAGGGAGGGTATGGATTTCAGACGGCTCCGGCTGCCAGTAATCTTTTAAAAGAGTTAATTATGGGATTACCTAATGATCTTAAAAAAAATACAATAGAAAAATTGGATCCTAAAAGATTTAATTAAATAGTTCTAGTCCACTCATGAGAGCTTACCTAACATTATAAAAAATTTGGAGTAATTGTATGGAAATTGAACATCTTATTTTAGCGAACGGCCCTCAAAGAGTTGCGCCTTTTAGTCACGCGGTACGAGCGGGAGAATATCTTTTTATTACCGGTCAAATGCCAACTCTTAAAAATGATAATACGAAACTCGTACCTGGAGGAATTGAAGAGCAAACACATCAAGTTATGAAGAACTTAATGGATGTATTGAAATCTACCGACTCTTCATTAGAAAAAGTAATTTTTGCCCGCGTTTATTTGGTTAATTTTGGTGACTTTGAAAAAATGAATAATGTTTATGAATCTTATTTCGAAGCACAAAAATTACCAGCGCGAACGTGCATTGGTGTGACCGGTTTAGCCGTTGGAGCATCTGTTGAAATTGATTTCATTGCTGCTAATTAACTATAACTTTAGCTGGTAAAGCGTAAATTAAGTTACTCCTTAAACATAACGAAACTAGTTTTAATACGCGATATCCATGTTAAAATGCAAAGAAAAGAAAAGAAATATGCAATATAAGGAAAAAAATGTGGAAACAAGCACATAAGACAGAAGAAAAATATTGTTTCTCCTCCTTCCATAAAACTTTCAAAAAAATGAATACCTTTTTTGGGAAAGTCTTCTGAATGCAGTTGATTACGTTCAGCAAAAATTGAGAACGCTAAAAAACTGCAGCCAGTTCCAAAAAACGAAACGACAAGAATAATACCGGGTAAACTGTTTTGATTGGGATCACTCCATACGAAACTGAGAGGAACTAACGCGTAAAACATGAAATCCAGTGTTATGTCCAAGAAGGCTCCAAAATCCGAAGGCGAGGTTAATCTAGCGACCAAACCGTCCAAACCATCGCAGACACGATTCAGTAAAATAAAGATTAGTCCGATGATATATAAATTTTGGCTTATGCAAAGCAAGCCAAAAAGTCCAATGGAAAAGCCGTATATTGTAATTCTATTTGCAGAAATCTTCCTTGAAACCAACAGTTTGGCAAATGGAAGCAAGGTTTTTTCAGTTGCAACAATTAAATGCCTGTCAAACATAATAAATAAACCTGCACCAAATTCACACAATATTATATTAAGAAAGTGATATATTTGATCTGACTTAATATAACACTTAAATTAGTTTATTATATTGAGATTACAATAGATTTTCTTATCTTGCATTTTAGGCTTCAATGTATCAATAGTTGGTATTAAAGAACTCCAAACAATAAAAAAAATATAAAGATGAGAAATAAATGGAAATTTTAATTGCAGGCGATAGGCCATCGAAAAGAGCTAATACTGATTGGTTTACTGGAACAGTTTGGCAAGATCCCATAATTGAAGCACCTGAACCTGCTCGGGTTCGGGGACTACGAGTAACGTTTTTACCTGGCTCACGAACTAATTGGCATACGCACCCACTAGGTCAAACTTTATACATTTTAGAAGGAACAGGGTTAATAGGCGTAAGAAAAAAAGAAGTTCAAATTATTAAACCTGGTGACACTATATGGATTCCACCTCTTGAAGAACATTGGCATGGAGCCACTGCCACCAACATGATGGTGCATTTAGCTATTCAAGAAAGTTTAAATGGCAAAACAGCAAATTGGTTGGAAAAAGTCTCCGATAGCGACTATCAAATATAAATATTTTTAAATCATATATCTAGTGAACTAATCACCTTCAAGTTGGTAAATGTTGCGAGCGCTTTCTCACGGCTTTGTTTTAAGTCAACTATTGGGAATGGATAATCTATTCCTAATTTTATTCCAGCATTACTTAAAATGTTTTGTGGTGCCTCCCACGGACTAAAAAGATATTTGTTAGGAAGAGATAAGAGTTCTGGCACATATTTTTTTGTGTAGGTTCCATCATTATCAAATTTTTGGCCTTGGGT
Source organism: Paracoccaceae bacterium (assembly GCA_029242355.1). GTDB lineage: Bacteria > Pseudomonadota > Alphaproteobacteria > Rhodobacterales > Rhodobacteraceae > JAYZEV01. Next base: position 3,674 of record JAQWUC010000017.1, read on the forward strand.
TACTGGATTGAATATTCTGAAATACGGGGCGGCATCTGCTCCACAACCTGCAATCCATTGCCAACCAGCGCTGTTGCTAGCCAAATCAGCATCTACTAAGCTTTCCCAAAACCATTTTTCACCATCTCGCCAATCTATTAATAAGTTTTTAACTAAAAAGGAGCCAACTATCATTCTTAGTCTATTGTGCATATATCCCGTTTGCCATAACTCCCTCATTCCAGCATCAACAATTGGATAACCAGTTTTACCTTCTTTCCACGCATTCAAAAAGTTAGAATTTTTTAACCATTTGAAGTTATCAAAGCGTTCCTGAAGATTTTTACTGGGTAAGTTAGGAAAATTGTAAAGTAATGAATATGAAAATTCGCGCCATCCTAATTCGGCTAAAAACTGATCCGCATCAAGTTCATTTATTTTTTTAAAATTTAAATAAGATTTCGATTTATACCAGATGGTGTTTACTGATATCTCTCCCCAGTGAATATGCGGAGATAGTCTTGATACATTATTTTTACTGGGATAATTACGGTTTTCTTTATAACCTTCTAATCCGTCATCTAAAAAATTATTTAACTTTTTATTAGCGACTTTTTCTCCAATCTCCCAATTGCAGATAACTTTGTCGCCCCATTTATTTTTGGCAATTAAATTAAGTTCATTTAATCTATCCAATCCGCAAAAATTATCTTTTTCGGCCAAAACTAGGTTTGGTGCATCTAATGGGATCCTCGGGGATTCAGCGTTAAGGCAACCTTTTCGATAAAAAGGCGTAAATACTTTATACGGTGTATTGTCTTTTTTCATTACTTGCCAAGGTTCCCAGAGTAGAGAGCCATTAAAACTTTCTACATTGTATCCTTTACCAATAAGCTGGGTTTTGATAGCGGTATCTCGATTGATTTGCCATGGTTCGTAACATCGATTCCAAAATATACTGTCAATATAATTCTCAGCTACTAGTTTAGGCAGTAAAATTTTTGGGTCACCCCGGAGAAACCGTAATTTGTTCTCTAATTGCTCATTTAAAGCTTTTAGAGAGTTATAAAGCCATAATTTGGTTGAAGCACCTAGAGCTGCATCTCCTGAATTCTCTTCGTCAAAAATATAGATCGGTACTAATTGTTCGCTTTCACTAGCCGCCACAAGAGCCGGATTATCCATTAAGCGTAGATCTTGACGAAACCACATGATTGCCTTTTTTATTTTTACTTTCGTCAAGCCAAGTCCCTAGATGTTCAATTTGTTTATTTAGGTATAATTTTAATGGATAATGACTACTGTTTGTCAAAAAACAATAAAATTCAAAATTCTTTTATAATGCGCTCATATGTATAATTTAGGACATCAAAGCAAATAAAATCAACCTAAATGAAAGTGATTAATGTAATGAATTTTTACTTTTCAATAAAATCAGTTCTTATTCTATTCTTTTCCATCCTAAGAAATATATGGTTGGTTGCATCATTGTTAATCTTCCTTCCTATTACATCATTATTTCTTCTGCATAAAGCAAGCAATCTTTCTGCACAACTACTTACGGTCGCTTAAGCATTGAACGCACAAAAGATAAAACATAAGGGATAGATAAAGAAGATAATTGAAAAAAAAGAGCTAAATCAATAATTAAACAGACTTTTGTTGCGGTTCCTTTTATCGGATTAGTTGTCTTTGCTACAATCGAAAATAAATGATTTAAATCGTGGAAAAAAGAAAATCCGAATAAAACAAAAACTAATTACGCTTGCGAAACTGCTATAGCACGCATTGAGATTTTAGACGATCTGATGTACGATTTACCTGCCTTTGCTAAAGAGAATGTGAGTAATTCAATAAAATCGATCGTAAATGATTGTGGCAAAGTTGTAGAATGATATTGCAAGTATCTTAGACAAAAATAGTATGTTTCAAAAAGCTTGTATTAATCCAATTCATAAATTTGATTCTTTACATTTATGTCATGGTACCACCATCAATTATGTGACATTGTCCAGTTGCATATGCCCCATCATCCGAAAGAAGATAAATTATTAGTTTTGCTATTTCATTTGGTTGACCCAATCTTTTCATTGGTTGTCTATCCTTGAACCAATTTTGAGCTTTTTCTTTACTCCCTAACTCGTTTGAAAGAGCCGTAATTCGATCATGAAGCGAAGGAGTTTCTATAGTACCTGGACAAATTGCATTGCAACGAATTCCTTTCTCAACATAGTCAACAGCAATAGACTTAGTAAGACCTATCACGGCCGCCTTTGACGAGCTATAGGCGGTTCTGAACTTAAAGCCTTTTAATGAAGATGCTAACGAAGCCATGTTTACGATAGATGCTCCTTTTCCGTTCAAAAGTATTTTTGGTAAGGCTGCAGATATTACGTAATACATGCTATCAACATTTATTTTAAATGATTTATGCCAATCCTGCTCTTTAGTTTCAACAATTTGTCCATGATGTACCCAGCCAGCCATATTAACGATTCCATCAAAAACACAATTATTATTAAAAAATTCTATAACCTGATTTTTATTTGTAACGTCTAAAACTGAAGTAGTAATATTTTTGGTTTCCAACCCTTTTAATGCAGTTTTATTAATGTCTGTAGCTATTACTGAAGCTCCAGCTTGACCAGCCAGAAGAGAAACTGCACGGCCCATTCCAGCGCCAGCTCCACTAACAAAAACCTTTTTATCTTTAAGCGTTAACATTTTTCTCCAAATTATTTTTAACAGTTTTGAGCTAGACGCTTCTTAACTTATAAAATTGTATTTAACATCTTCCCAGCTATCTTTAGGGAAAATCCAGTAAATGAGCAAGGAAGTTTTCCCGGTATTTCGTGCTGCGTGGGGAGCGTTTTCAGGAATAAAAACTACGTCACCAGCCTTTAAGCTCTCATTTTTGTCTGGTTTAAGTAAAAGGCCCTCTCCTTTTTTGATTATGTAAAGTTCTTTAGGGCTATGACGATGTAGAGCCAAGCCATTATGAGGTTTAATTTTTACAAGGCCAACAGAAATATCTGAAGTCATCTTTGTAGTTGAATCTATTAACAACTTCCATTTTAGTTCCCCATACTTTTCGTTACTTAGCCAGTTACAATCTTTTGTCTTGGTAATCACGACTTTATTTCTCATTTAATTCTCGAAATCTCTCGTTTATAACAAGGTGATCTTATACATTAGTATAAAAAAGTCCAAAAAAAGATTATAAAATAAAGTTAAAGTATACCTAATTTTCTTTAAAAAGCCATTTTATAACTTTCGACTTACGGTTAAGTTTTTTAATCAATATCATCGACCATTGAATAATTGCCAACATCTAATCCCTTAATGCTCCAAACCAACACGATATCGAATTAATCTTAGTGTCGGATTTTCTATCGCTGCTGTCATCCTACGTATTTGACGGTTTTTACCTTCGGATAAAATCATTTCCAGCCATGTGATCTGAACATGTTTTCTGTATCGTACGGGGGGTGTTCGTTTCCATAAATAAGAAGGTTCATTAATAACGCGCACCGATGCAGGAAGATACTTTCCATCAATTAATAGTATTCCTTGGAAAAGAAGATTCAACCGTTCTTGAGTCGGCTCGCCTTCTCCTTGAACCCAATAAGTTTTTTAACTTATTTTTCGGATTAGAAATTCTCGCTTGGAGCACACCGTCATTTGTAAGAACAAGTAAGCCTTAGCTGTCTTTATATATAATCTTCCAGCCGCATAGAATCCTTTATGATTAAAAAAATTTGATAGTGTTTGTCGGCTTTCTTTAAAGTTACCTTTGTCGGTAAATTGAGATAACACGTTATATGGTTTATTAAATAAAATAATTTCTGCCAACCAGCGTCCTCTGTGTTAAAATTATGTAATTTAAATGAATTATCTTAAATTCCCTAGCAAGCTTGCAAATTATTAAATCTAATTTAATGCTTGTAAATTGGCAAAATGTTAGAATAAGAAATATGTTAACTTTTTTAAATTTTGAGTTCTAGCAATTGATAACATTAGACCATATCGCTATTTCAGGAAAAACTCTTGATGAAGCCTCAGATCATATAGAATCAAGTTTGGGAGTTAAACTTCAAGAAGGTGGATACCATGATAGTTACGGGACACACAACAGGCTATTAAGTCTTGCTGATGGAATATATCTTGAGGCTATCGCAATAAACCCTAAAGCAGAAAAGCCGGCTTACCCTAGGTGGTTTAACCTAGATAATTTTAATGGAACCCCAAGAATAACTAATTGGATATGTAGATCAGAAAATATTTATTTAGAATTTAAAAATATATTTTTTGAAAATGCCGAAATTATACATATTGAGAGGGGTAAATTTAAATGGTTCATGGCTCTTCCAAGAAACGGCATTTTACCTTTTGATGGAGCTTTTCCGGCACTTTTACAATGGAAAACAAATTCACCAGTAGACAAACTCGTTCCATCGGATTGCAGCCTGAAACATATGACAATATTTCACCCAGAAGCAACAAAATTAAGAAAGAAAATTCAACTTTTTAATGACCCCCGTATTTCATTTGAAACACATAATCGATTTAACTTTTTTGCGGAATTTAATACTCCGCATGGCCTTCGATCACTGAGGTAAAATATTAAATTGTACAAATTACTTTTTTAATGCGGCCGGTATTCCTCCAAGTACTAGCTATTTCAGACCAATTCTTATCAGATATATGTATTTTAGGGTTTTCTCTCGTTAATTCTTGCTTTTTTGACACAGCCATAACCAGCCAAGATATCGCATATTCGTCAACGGAAAATGCACGGCCCCTTCTAACACTATTAGCAACATGAACACCTACAACTGATCCTTCTTTATTAAAAATCGGCCCTCCACTTATGCCTCCCATTTGGTCTAACGATCTTGGTTGCCTTTGGGTTTCAACCCACATTTTTACAGGTTCTGTTAAATAATAAGCCCCTCGTTGAATCATTTGCACATATCCTGCAAATTTTAATCGTGCTTCTCCAGGCTCTCCTTTAGGAAAACCTATTGAGTATCCCAAGTCACCGACAACCAAATCTTTTCTATCTTTAATTGAATTATTTAAGCTAGGAAACCAACTTAGTTCAAACTTATCTACATTAAATGATTCTGATAAAAGTAATGCTAAATCCGAGGAAGGTGGTATAAAAATATTTTTAATAACCTCGTTAGAAAGATAAACATTTTGACATCCATGAACAACATGTCGCGCCGTAATCCATGAATCGTTTCCAATCTTGAATGCAGTCCCACTACCATTTGAATTACGAACATCAATTGGAATTTTTATGGTATTTTGAACAACGTTTATGCCAGGATTTTTTATTGGAATCTCAATTAAATTTTGACTTTTCAAGTGATGGTGAACTGTATTTAAAGCTAATTTATTTTTACCCTTGTCTATTTTAAAATTAAAATTCTCTCTACCTTTCATAGGGTTATCATCAAGACCTGATAGATAAATAGAACATAGACATACGACTATTCCAAAAATGTAAGCCGCTCTAACACCGAAAGGACTATTTTCATTTTTAATATTTGAGTTCATACAGACAAAGCCGCGGCGTTTAAAACTGCAATTGAGATTTTAAAACCTATTAAAACGATTGAAACACCAACTTCGCCATCAATAATTCTTTTTGAAAGATCTTTGAGAAATAGGTCAACTACTTTAAAACAAACTAATTGCAATATTACGGCAATAGAACCCCACACGACAATATCAACAGCATTTACGCTAGAAGCCAAGCAAACAGCAAGTGGTATCGAGATACCAATGCATGCGCCAAAAAGAGAGATGGATGCAGCGATATTTCCCTTTCTGATTAACTCTAACTCGTTCATAGGCGTAACTATAGTGTATATCCAAAGCCCGATTAGAAAAATACCTACCGAAATTACAAAATGCGATATTAAAAAAGGTAATCCGCTTTTTACACTTTGCAAAATAATTAACAAAATTTCCATAAAAAATAAATTCCTTTTTCTAAACGATATTTTAAATTAGGTTGTCTATTAATAAAATAAACTAATCTGATTTATAATAACCAACCGTATCGCCGTCAGTTGTCACTCCTAATCCATTAATTGTTCTGTTTACATAATTAAAATAACTTATTATCTGATTTGCTTCCAAAATTTCAGCATCTGAAACTCCTTTGCTTCGTAGTGTAATTATATCTGACTCGATCATTTCATTAGGTCGTAGTGTCAGCTTAGCAGCGTAGTTTAAAAGTTCTAATTCTGCACCATCAAATTCATTTTCAGGACACTGAGTATCTAGAGCTATTTTGATCTTATTGCTTCGATCGATATCATTTATAAGATGGCACGCATTTGCCCAATGATTTGCAAGTGAGTATTCACAATTATTTAAAATTGACACGTATGAGCTAATCGTCTCTTGAAACCATTGAGGAATAGTGTTGTCATAATCATGCAACACGGCTCGATATAAAATTAAGTGACCTTTCATCGTTTTCGGTCTCAAAGAATGCACTCTCATAACGTTATCAACGGTGCCGTGCGGGGTTTTAGCCATTGCTAAAACTTCTTTTAAACTTGAGGATTCTTCTTCATTGCTCACAATTTTTATCCAAGCAGCCATGGCAAAACCTCTCTAAGAAACTAAAATAAAAAGACGCCGGTTAAAGCGTCTTTTTCTAAACTAATGTTAATTTTTAAAGACCCCATTTATCAGCTGTGGCTTTGAAAAACCCTTTTGCCATTTTTATCTTTATCCAATGGTTAACGTAGTTTATCCATACTTGGTCTGCTTGTGGTAGCAGCATCGCTAACGGTGTTGGAGAACGAGGGGCGTCTACTTTTACTTCATTGACATCAGAATACTTTGTCTTAAGCGTTGATCCTTCAAGATTGGATGTTACAAAAATATCTGCTCTACCAGCAAGAACTTCTTGATATCCACGAGCTGGAGCTTCAACACTTTTTATCGTTGCATTTGGAAACCATGCTTTTACCATTGGTTCCATTGCGGTACCTAAAGTCGTAGCTACGATAACGCCCGATTTATTTATCGATTCCCAGCCATCAAAATTTCCTACCTTATCCGCCGTAGTAAAAGGTTTGAATACGACTGCTAAATAACTTTCAGAGAACCCCGCAGCCTTCATTCGAGATGCTTTTATAGAGGCAGAACCAGTAATATGATATTTACCGGCTACTACCCCATTAACGATAGTTTTCCAGTCTGTTGGAACAAATTCAATTTCAACGCCCATGTCATTTGCTAACTCCGTCATCAGGTCAATATCATAACCTTTATATTTATTTGTGGCTGCATCCCGTACTGAAAAAGGATTAAAGTCACCAGTAGTTCCAGCTTTTAAAGTACCCGAACTTAATATTTCGTTCAATGCAGACTGTGCAATAGCATTATTATTAAATCCAAATATAGTAAGGATTGAAAAAAGTATTATTTTTATAAATTTCATTATATGTTCTCCCTGATAGCAATTAAAAATTATTTTTATTATGCCCAAATTGTCATTATCCAAATCAGTGAGTCAATCAATAAAAATAATTCTTACAATAGAAATTAACTTTAAAGCGTTATAGACCATAAAATAAGCAAATATAATCAATAATTTTGGAAAATATAAAATGATATATGCTAATCATGCGATTGAAATTAAAAATCTAATCAAATGGTTTGATGATTTTAATGTTTTAAATAATGTAAATCTTATTGTTAATCATGGTGAAATAGTAGTTATATGTGGTCCCTCAGGATCTGGAAAATCGACTTTAGTTAGATGTATAAATCGATTGGAAACCCATGATGGAGGAAACGTAAAAGTTATTGGAGAGACGTTAACAAATGATCCAAAATCTTTTGCTAAAATTAGCTCAGATGTTGGAATGGTATTTCAGCAGTTTAATTTATTTCCGCACTTGACCGTTCTGGATAATCTTACACTCGGTCCAGTGCATGCTTTAGGCTTAGATCAAAAATCAGCAGAGGTTAGAGCCTACAACTTGTTAGAACGAGTAAAAATACCCGAACAAGCAAAAAAAATGCCCCATGCGTTATCAGGGGGCCAACAACAACGAGTAGCAATTGCAAGATCATTATGTATGCAACCAAAAATAATGCTTTTTGATGAGCCAACCTCAGCTCTAGATCCTGAAATGATTTCTGAAGTACTAGATGTTATTACCGATTTAGCCACTGATGGCATCACTATGGTAGTGGTAACGCACGAAATGGGTTTCGCTCATAAGGTTGCAAATAGAATGATTTTCATGGATGAAGGACGTATTGTTGAAGAAGGCAAACCTAGTATGTTTTTCAAAAACCCAAAGACAGATCGATGTAAAACTTTTTTAAATCAAATACTAAAGCACTAACCCAAATGAAAAAAAATAAACTAATCTTATTCGCCTTTTTCTTAATTTTTCTGTCTGGATGTAGCTCTGCTTCCGGCATATGGGGGTGGTATGTCATTGACCCATCCACTAAAACGGGTTTGACCAATATTAAATTTTTAATTGGAGGGTTTACCTCAACTATTCAATTATCAATTGTCGCTGCTTTTCTCTCAATTGTTTTGGGTTTGATAGTGGCTTTACCGGGAATTTCTAATAACAAATTTTTCAGAATTTTAAGTAGAATTTATGTTGAGTTTGTTAGAGCTATTCCATTATTACCAATGCTTTTTTGGGTCTTCTACGGATTGCCCGTTATTTTCAAATCTCTTGGGCTAAATATAAATATTGATGCATTTTGGGGTGCTGTACTCACGTTGGCTATTTCGGATAGTGCATTTACGGCTGAAATTTATCGTTCTGGAATTCAATCGATTTCTCGTGGTCAAAAAGAAGCTGCACAAACGATTGGTCTAAATTACTTCCAAACAATGCGCTATGTAATTTTACCGCAGGCATTGCGTCGTATACTTCCTCCTCTAGCCAATCAATTCATATATATTGTAAAAATGTCAGCTTTTGCGTCAGTAATTGGCATGCAAGAACTTACGCGTCGAGCAAATGAAATTGTTGTTACAGAGTATAGGCCACTCGAAGTGTATACTTTATTAATTTTTGAATATTTAGTTTTAGTATTGGTTATCAGCTTTGCTGTAAGGTGGTTAGAAAGGAAAATGGGTTCAAATGAAAGCTTAAATAACTAAGAATTAAAGCTTTACCTGTGGAGTTATGAAAGGATAGCTATGGATTGGAACAAATTTTTAAATGAAACTAAGCATAGTTTCAATACTTTAGAAAAGGAAACACCCGAAACTTTTCGTGGGTTTAGCGTAATGGGACAAGAGGCAAAAAAAAAGGGTGTCTTAAGTGAAAAAACCAAGGAGTTTATTGCTTTGGGAGTTGCTATTGCCACCCGATGTGATAGTTGCATTGCATTTCATGTAAAATCACTCGTGAGGTTACAAACATCTAGAGATGAAATTGTAGAGGCACTTTCTATGTGTTGTTACATGGGCGGCGGGCCATCTATTGCTTTTAGTGCAAAAGCACTTGAAGCTTTTGATCAGTTTAGCAATAATAAAATTTGAACCGAAAACTTTAATAAGATGTAAACTAGAGTATTTTATAGTATTTATAAATTTCACATATCTTAAGTAAAAATTTTTAAAAAGGTTAAAAATGTCTTATGCTGAAGCAAAAAAGCTAAATATTGAAAAAGTTCCCGTAATAGATATTACTTCTCTTCGGAACGGAACAAATCCAAAAGAAGTGGCAAAAAAACTATATGAAGCTAGCACTGGTCTTGGATTTATCTATATTAAAGGCCATGGTATCTCAAATACGATAATAAATTCATTAAGAGAAGACGGAATAAATTTTTTTAGAAGAAATGATGAACAAAAACAAGAGGTGAAAGTTTCTCAAAAACATAGAGGTTGGTTGGGTTATGGTGGAGCAAAAATGAAAGAAACTGCCAAAGCTGATTTAAAGGAAAGCTTTATATGGGGATATCAAGACGCTGCTGGTTGTACTGCTGAGGATCATCCTTTGCGTGGTAAAAATCAGTGGCCTAGTTTTCAACCATCACTTCAAAATTCTGCTATGGAGTATTTCAAATCTGGAGATGCGTTAGCGCGAACTTTATTAAAGGGTTTTGCATTAGGATTAAATCTACCTGAGAATTTTTTTATTAGAACAAGTTCTCAACCATTAAGTCGGGCTTCTCTTGTTTATTACCCAAGTCAACCAAAAGAATTTGGTGCCGACCAATTTGGAGTAAGTGCCCATACGGATTTTGGCTTACTAACAATACTTTGCCAGGATAATGTGGGCGGTCTTCAAATCCAAGACCTTAACGGAGATTGGTTTCATGCGCCACCAATCCCCGATACACTTATAATTAACGTCGCTGATTTATTGGCCCGTTGGACTGCTGGCCGGTATAAATCAACCCCTCACCGCGTTGTAAATGAGTCCGGAAAAGAGCGCATGTCAATAGTTTTAGCTTTTGATCCTAACCCCGAGACGCTTATTGATGCAAAAGAAATATTTGGTCAGGATTTTGATGAACCTGACGTTCCAATTTCTTGTGGTGACTATTTAATCTGGCGTTTTAACAAAGCATTTTCTTATAGAAACAATAATGATTAATAATGATTATGTAACGCAGGGAGTAAAAAACTTACTCATCAATTGTGCTGAACTAATTGCCGGGGATAAACTTTTAATTGTTTCAGAAAAAGAATACCTTGGTTGGTATCGAGATGATGCGTCCAAAAGTGTAAGAGATGTCGCGAATTCGTTAGGCATTCTTGCGAAAATTGTTGAGGTTGATGCACCTGGAAACCACGAATTGAACGAAATTGAGTCAATTATCCCAAACTACGATTGCACCATTTTTTTTGCTCGTATCGGCGATCAAAATCGATTTGAAAAACTAAAAAGCAAGAGTAAACGGATAATGTCTTATGCCCGATCTGCAAAAGACCTAGCGTCACTTTTTAGCAGAATAAATCACCAAGCGATGGTAGCATTAAAAGATAGTATTAACTCTATTTTTTTAAATTCAAAAAATGTTGAAGTTTTGTGTCCGCAAGGAACATATATTTCAGGAGAGATGGTAAATTTTAAATATTACCAAAATTCAGATGTAACCGTCCTTAGATTTCCAATGCTAGTTCCAATGCCAATTTTTGCTTCAAGCTTTAGCGGTAAAGTACTGTTATCAAATTATTTAACGTCAACAGGTTCACAGGTTTATTATCCAAATTCGTTTAAACTTTCTGAATTACTAACGGTTATCATATCCAAGGGTCGTATAACTGATGTTCATGGATTAGAAAACGATGTTGTAAACTTCAACAAACACTATGATTTTGTTTCTAAAAAATTCAGTTTAGATAAACATATTGTCCATTCCTGGCACGCTGGGATACACCCAGCTACTAAATATGAAAAGCGTATAGACGTAGATCCTGATCAATGGGCAAATACTATTTTTGGAAACCCGCATTATTTGCACTTTCATACTTGCGGGGCTCTGCCACCAGGCGAAATTTGTTGGATGATACAGAATCCTACTATCAAAGTAGACAATAAGAATCTTTGGAATGTAGGCGTTCTAATGTTAGAGCAATTTGATGAAACAAAAAAATGTTTAAAAAAATGGAGCGAGCTAAATCAGATATTTGGATGAAGTATTTGTTCCGCTCCATCTGCAATTGAATAATAGCAAAAAAAGAGCTGACTAACCTAGCACTGACATGCTACTTTCAGTATTTATTTTTCGGTTTCTTGAGTAAAACCCAAGGTTTATTTCTTGATTAATATACTTTAAATGAACTTTTAATGGATTTTGATCATGATTGTATCCACTCTCACATGCTTCAATTAATTCTGACATTATTACACCAGCAACCGGTGCATTCTTATATTGATTTCCGCTTGATCCTATGGCCATATAAAAGCCTGGCAAGTCAGATTTATCGTAAATAGGAATCCAATCGTCAGAAACGTCATATAGAGAAACTACCCCACGAACTTCAGAAGAAATTGGAAGATTGGGATAACGTTGTGCTTGCCGCAAAACCTGTGTCTTCCACTGTTCAGTGAAA
>JAQWUC010000018.1 GCA_029242355.1 Paracoccaceae bacterium
CAAATCATAAAAGCATTGCTATCTGTCAATTTCCGATACTCCATTAGAGCATACTGGTCAGTCATACCAGCAATATAATCACAAATAAGTCTAGCTCGCTCCGTTTCATCCAACAGCTTAGCGGAATTACCCCAATCTTCAGGCAATATATCCGGCTGTTCAAAGTACATGTCAAATAAATCTTTTATAACCCTAGACGCCTTAAACCGTAAACGATTTACTTTCCAGTGCCGGTACATTTTTTCAAAAAGAAATTTTCTAATTTGAGCAAGCTGGAACAAGAAGTCATTCGAAAATCCAATCACCTTCTTACCGTGAGATCGCACAGCATCGGTCTCTAAATTAGAAAACTGGCTAAGGTTTTTTTTGCTTTGTGAAAGGACATCCTCAACCATAATAGCAAAAACTCGTCTCAATCCCTCGTGACACTTTCGTGATTGGTCAATGTTGGGATATAATTTATCAACCTCCCTTAAGCATACCCCTACAATTGGTAAACCATATAACTCGGAAAGTTCAAAAAGACCTGCTCGCAAACCATCTGAAAGATCGTGGTTATTATATGCAATATCATCTGACACAGCTGCAACTTGTGCTTCACAACTTGGGAAGTTATCTAAATCTAATCCGTGCACAGCGTTATATTCAGACAAATAATAATTTATCGGCATACTTAATGGCCCATTATGCTTTACTATTCCCTCAAGCGTCTCCCAAGTGAGATTAAGTCCATCAAAGCTGGCATAATTTTTTTCAAGTTTAGTAACAATTTTTATCGCTTGCGCATTATGGTCAAATCCTCCAAAATTGACCATGCAGGAATTCAAGGCTTCCTCACCAGTATGACCAAAAGCAGTATGACCAAGGTCATGAGCTAACGCAATAGCTTCTGTTAAATCAACGTTTAAACCAAGAGCCGAAGAGATAGTACGTGCTATCTGACCAACCTCTATAGAATGGGTCAGCCGCGTTCGGAAATAATCACTTTCATGTGCTACAAAAACTTGTGTCTTATGCTTTAATCTTCTAAAAGCATCAGAATGAATTATACGATCTCGATCTCTTTGGTAATTAGAACGGTGATCAACCTCTTCTTCTTTGAAGAGGCGCCCTTTTGAATTATTGGAGTTAACAGCATAGCTCTGATACAAATTCCACCTCCGTACTTGCAAAAAAAAAATAAAGTTATATGAATACTACCATAGTGCAAATTACTTAGGTCTTAAAGATGTTAAAACTTCCGCCAAAGGTAACAGACCGAGCCTTTTCAAGAATTCTAGAAATTGGGCAATCAAAGTGTTTGAGAGTAGCCGTTGAAGGAGGTGGTTGTTCCGGGTTTCAATATGACATAAAGTTGGAGGAAAAAGTGAGTGAAAATGATACCATCTTCAACAAATTCGGAGCAAAGGTAGTAATTGACTCAGTGTCACTCGAATTCTTGGCTGGAGCAACTATCGATTTTAGTGAAGAGATAATTGGCGCCAAATTTGTGATAGAAAACCCGAATGCGACGTCATCTTGCGGTTGCGGTACCAGTTTCTCGATCTAAAGGAGCATTGTTATATATAAATTTTTGTGAAAGAATTAATTCTATTGAAAATAGCAAGTTTCAACGTGAATGGTATAAAAGCCAGGATAACGACAGTAGTAGGCTGGTTGAAAGAATCAAAGCCTGACGTCGTCGTTTTGCAAGAGATTAAATCCACAAACGATACATTCCCTAAAATGGAAATAGAAGATCTAGGTTATAATATCGTAACTCACGGTCAAAAAAGTTTCAATGGTGTTGCAATTCTTTCATTATTTCCTATTGAGCAGGTAAAGATTGGCCTGAATGGAAATACCCAGGATTTACAATCACGCTGGATCGAAGCAGAAATTAATACAATACGGATTTGTGGCCTATACTTACCAAATGGAAACCCGTGTCCCGGAACTAAATTTGATTATAAAATAGAATGGATGGATAGATTTTATGAAAGAGCCGCGGAGCTCATAGGATCGGAACAAGCCACCGTAATATTAGGAGATTATAACGTAATTCCACAGGCAGAGGATGCAGCAGATCCTGAACTTTGGGTTAACGATGCTTTATACCATCATAAAACACGAAGTCGATTCCAGCGTATAATAAACTTAGGATTTACAGATGCTCTGAGAGCACTTCATCCTACAGAAAAAGCATTTACTTTCTGGGATTACCAGAGAGGTTCATGGCAAAAGAACAATGGTATTAGAATTGACCACGTACTTTTGAGTCCCCAAGCAGCAGATCAACTTAAGTCTTGTCAAATTGACAGCTATCTACGGGGCGAAGAGAGACCATCGGATCATGTGCCAATTTGCATAGAACTCAGTCCGAATGATCAGTTTGGTGCTTCGTAGTTATATAGCCAATCAAATTGAGTAAGTAAATAACTCGGCATCCATTGCCATGCAAGATTTAAAGCCGTATGGGCTAAAAGTCTTCCAGGCCGATTTGATAAATGGTAGAGACTTGCGTTACGCCTAGCCGCCTTTTGAACCTTGAGCACCCGATCTCGACGGTTTTTATAGTAAAGCTCTAATGATTCGGAAACGCCTAATGCCGGTCGTCGAGATAAAAAGTGCGCTAGAGAAGCCGCGTCCTCAAGCGCCTGGTTTGCACCTTGAGCCAAATATGGAAGCATTGGATGACACGAATCACCTAAGAGAGCAAGACTTTGTATGTACCAATTATATTTATTTTCATATTCTAAAAGACCCCACTTATGCACTTCCGTTATCTGATTCAAGACGCTTTTAACACTTTTAAAAACTTTAAATCTGTGTAAAATTTCAACAGGTTCAGCAATATTTGACCAGCCATCAGAACTCCAGACTTCTTCATCACAACATAGAACAATATTTAATAACGACCGTGATATTAGAGGGTAGAGAACAATATGACTTCCCGGACCAACAAGTATTTTTACCTCCGGTTTTTTCCAAAAAGCATCCACTTCATCTAATGGAATCATAGCCCTGTAAGCAACTTGCTTTAAGAATCTTGGTTTTGCAAATTGAAAAAAAGTTTTACGCGTGGTCGAATGAACGCCGTCAGCCGCAATTACCGCATCAAACTTAAACTTGTTTTCTCCACATGAAATTAGCGATGATTCTTTATTGACAGACTTAACAATAGCCTCTCTGCCAAACTGGAAATTTACACCAAGTTCACAAGCTTTATTAAAGAGAACATCAATTAAATCTACTCGGTGAATTTGTAGAAAATCTGCAGCATATCGTTTTGCGGCAACCCGACCAAGAGGGATTTTTGAAATAACCTTATTATTTTCAGCTTTTCTAATAACAATTCTTTCTGCACAAGACGCAAACTTGGTAATTTGTTTCTCAACACCTAACTGACGGATAACTTTGATTCCATTTGGGCTTAGTTGAACGCCCGCACCGAATTCTGAAATATGTTTAGATCGTTCGAATACAGTTATGTCAAAGTCAGCTTTCCTTAACAAAATCGAGAGTGCCAACCCTCCAATACCTGCACCCACAATTCCTGCACTTAATGATTCTTCAGGCATGACGTAATATTTAGACCTAATTAAGAATTTAAAAGATTATTTACTCATCTCTGTGAACACGTTCTTTTCTCTCATGCCGCTCTTGCGCTTCTAGACTCAAAGTAGCGATAGGTCGAGCATCTAGTCGCTTTAAAGAAATAGCTTCGCCAGTTTCTTCACAATAGCCGTAAGAGCCATCATCTATACGCCTTATCGCAGCATCAATTTTTAAAATCAATTTTCTTTGCCTGTCCCGAGTTCTCAATTCCAGCGCTCTATCGGTTTCTTCTGAGGCTCTATCAGCAGAATCAGGAATGTTTCTTGTGTCATGCTGCATACCCTCAATTGTTACCTTACTTTCCTCGAGAATCGAATTTTTCCAGTTATTTAACTTCGTCTTGAAGTATTCTACTTGTCTCTCATTCATAAACGGCTCTGAATCGTTTGGTTTATAATTTGAACTCATCATTTAAATACTCATAATTAGAATTAAATTTGATTTTAGTTTTTTATGAAGTCGATACTCGGAATTAAACAGTTTGTCACTACTAAGATTCAGAACTTGAACAAAAGAAAAAGATTTATTAAACCACCATTTAATGAAAGGATATCTTATGAACTTTGACAGTACCTCTGAATACATAGCAACGTCAGATTTAAGTGTCGCCGTTAATGCTGCTATTACACTTGAAAAACCCCTTCTTATAAAAGGTGAACCAGGCACTGGAAAAACTGAACTTGCTCGACAAGTAGCCAATAGTTTAAAACTCTCCATTATTGAGTGGAATATAAAGTCTACGACCCGAGCTCAACAAGGTTTATATGAGTATGATGCGGTTAGTAGACTTCGAGATAGTCAATTGAATAATATTGATATCAACGATATCGAGAATTACATAAAAAAAGGTAAATTGTGGGAAGCTTTCGAAGCAAAATCAAAAATAGTGCTATTAATAGATGAAATAGATAAAGCAGATATAGAATTCCCGAATGATCTTTTGCAGGAATTAGATAAAATGTCGTTCCATGTTTACGAAACTGGGCAACAGATCATAGCTAAGAATCGGCCTATTATAATCATAACCTCTAATAACGAAAAAGAATTACCTGATGCATTTCTGCGACGATGCTTTTTCCACTACATAAAATTCCCAGATCAAGAAACACTCGCAAAAATTGTAGAAATACACTATCCAAATATAAAAAAATATCTACTAAATAATGCCTTAACCCAATTCTTTGAAATTCGAGAAACTCCAGGTTTAAAGAAAAAACCGTCAACCTCCGAAGTTTTGGATTGGTTAAAATTATTACTCGCTGAAGATATTAAACCGACTGATCTTCGTAACGACCCAAAAAATATCTTGCCCAGATTACATGGTGCATTACTTAAAAATGAGCAAGATGTACAATTGTTCGAGCGACTAGCCTTTATGGCTCGAAGATAACGCATAACTATTACCGATTGGAATACCAATGGTTTTACCGATAGCATTTATTGTTGGGGCTATTTTTGGTTCTTTAAAAGCAAAAAAACGAAATGGCAATAAATTAGATATACTACACTATGCAGCAACCTACGGAATTGCCTGCGTATTATTAGCGCTAATATTGTTAATAATATTCCAACGTATAGGATTCTTTGTTTAAATGTTTGTAAAATTTTTCTCCGAATTAAAACAATCAAAAATACCTGTTTCCCTCAGAGAATATCTAAACTTTTTAGATGCAGTACAACGCGGTCTTGCTGACTTCAATATAGATATGTTTTACTATCTAGCGCGAACAAGTTTAATCAAGCATGAAAAAAATATCGATAAATTTGATCAGGTATTTGCGTCAGTATTTGGCGGAGCTCAGCGTATTTCTTTAGATGAACTTTTCAGTTCTACCGAAATACCTAACGATTGGATCAAGAAACTTTCTGAGAAATTTCTATCTGCTAAAGAAAAAAAAGAAATCAAGGGCCTGGGCGGCTTTGAGAAGCTAATGGACACATTAAAACACAGACTAAAAGAACAGGAAAAACGACATCAGGGAGGCAATAAGTGGATTGGTACAGCGGGAACTTCACCTTTTGGTGCGTATGGTTACAGCCCAGAAGGTATTCGGATTGGACAAAACGAAAGTAGGCATCAAAAAGCGGTAAAGGTTTGGGACAAGCGGAATTTTAAAGACTTTGACGATAATAGTAATCTGGGGTCAAGAGGGATGAAGATTGCTTTGAAACGACTTAGGCTTTGGGCTCGCACTGGGATTGAAGAGGAGTTTGACTTAGATCAAACAATAACCGCAACGGCAAAAAACGGCTACTTAGATGTTAAAACTAGACCAGAGAAATTAAACTCGGTAAAAGTTCTTTTATTCTTTGACATTGGTGGTTCAATGGATGCGTACATCCGACAAATTCAGGAGCTTTTTTCCGCTTCAAAATCTGCCTTTAAGCATATGGAATATTATTATTTTCATAATTGCCTTTATGAAGCTGTGTGGAAAGAAAATATACGGCGATGGACAAACCAAACACCCACACATGAAATTTTAAGAACCTATAGTTCAGATTATAAATGCATTTTTGTTGGTGATGCAGCAATGAGCCCCTATGAAATTGAGATGCCCGGCGGGGCTAATGAGCACTATAACAAAGAGACGGGAAGGTCATGGTTAGAGAGAGCGATAACTCAATGGCCCCGAAACCTATGGATTAATCCAATACCAGAGGAGCATTGGGATTACAGCCAGTCAACCCAAATCATAAATAGTATATTTGGAAATAGGATGGTTCCTTTAACAATGAAGGGTTTAGAGTCAGGAATGAAACTCTTAACCTAATTGGAATAGATAATGATTAAAATTTTTCTTATATCTCTTGCATCAATAATTATAGGAGCCCTTATTAATCCAAAGGTCGGCAAAAAGAATAATCAAAAACTTATATCTGAGTCCACAATTTTAAGCGAACCACTATTAAAATCACTTACAAATCGTATCGCTAAAAGTTTAAATCTAGCTGAAATTCCAGTTAGGGTACACGAAGTAAAATCGTTCAATGGTCTTGCCACTTCTGAAGGTCAGATATTTCTCACGAGGGGCGCGCTAGATGATTTTTATAATGGCAAAGTTACAGCGGAAGAACTTTCAAGTATTATTGCACATGAACTTGGGCATGTTGCACTAGGTCACGCAAAACGTCGAATGGTCGATTTCTCAATGCAAAATGCGTTAAGAATAATATTGAGTTTAGCGTTAAGTCGTCTTATTCCAGCAATAGGAACATACATTGCTAATTTTATCACAAGCATTCTCAAAGCAAAACTTTCACGAAATGATGAATATGAGGCAGACGCCTACGCTGCCGCATTGTTAGTTAAATCTGGTATTGGCGCCGAGGCCCAAATAAGCCTTCTTAAAAAACTAGAAACCCTCGGTGCCGATAGAGGATCGATACCACAATGGTTAATGAGCCACCCAAAAACAGCTGACAGAATTTTTGCAATAGAACAATTGATTGAGAAATGGGGCTCTAAAGACTAAGTAATCATAACTCACATGTTGGAAGTTCAAGTCCTTCCGCCCATCCCAATTATGGAATTAAATTATTACCTTTGCAAGTCTAGGTAGCCCATATTTTTTAAGAAATGCCTTTTTTGAGTGCTCGTTGATGGTATTCTTACCCTGACTTAATTCAAAAACAATTTGGATATTTAATTCAACAATTTGCGGGAACTCATAAAATAACTCTAAAAGAAAGCTATCAACGCTTCGAGGGGCTATACAATATTTGGCTAGGGCACGTGTGGGAAAGTCTTTTAGATTATTTGTCAGTAAGATCTCCGCGTGACCAGTAATCGCACTAGCCAAAACGTGCCTATCATTTACGTCAGGTAGGAATAGTGTTTCTTCCAAATTCTTGTTTCTGGGTACAAGAGAGTTAATCCACTTAGATTTCATTAAAATGATTTCAATTTTAATGGAATCTATAAACTCATTAGAATTTTTGGAAACGAAATATTCCCATTCTTTGAATATTTCATCAGACCAAAGGGGAAAAAATAAGTCACTCCCTGCCAAATTTAGTAAAATTTGCCTTATCGGGCTTGGAACTAATACACAGGTGTCGAGCAAAACTCGCATTAACTTGATTTACCCCAATAGAAATTTTGTTAGAAAAAGTTTAATTGGCCGCTCTTTAGACCCGCGGTCCTCAACCAATCTAGAATAAAACCACCAACCGAATACATCGAAAATATGTAAACCTCGTTATCAGAAGTTGGCCACATAGCTACAGCTACATTAGCAATACGCGTTCGACGAAATCCACCTACACCAAATACTTCTGGATGAAGATCGGCAGGGGTTCCTTTAGACAAAACCTCTCGCCAACCATGTCCTAAAAGCCTAAAACATCTCCGAGAATCAGACATATTTATACAAAGGTGGTCTTCTTTTTTCATTTTTACTTTTATTTTATTAGCTATTCGATCTGCATCAACATTTTTTAAAATAATCGCATACTCATCTTTGGACATCCATCCAATACTTAAATTTTTACCTATACTAATTTTTCCAGTCTTTGGAGTTTGTAAACCCGTGGAAGTTTGCAGAAAATCACAAATTTTATTATCTAAAAAGTTAGCTTTCACAATTATTAGTCCAAAGTCTTTTACTTCTTCAATTGAAACTACTGACTCACTATCTGATTTAAGCATTCTGTTTTCTCCCCTCTGGATCATAGAAAACAGGATCAACAACCCGTGCTTTTATCACCCTCGTATCATCGATGGGAAAATCAATAACATCTTCAATTCTTTCTAATCCTCCTTCAATCAATCCAAGCGCAATCGATCGATCTAAGGTTGGAGAAAAATAAGCAGACGTTATATGTCCTATGATTTTCTGATCCTTAGAGCTTTTAAAGTTTGCCACCGCATGCGCCCCATCTGGCAAAACAACTTTGGGGTTTTCAGTCAGCAATCCAACTAATTTCTTTCTTTGAGAGGAAATCATAAAACTTCTCTTATGAGCTCGCTTCCCGATAAAATCAGTCTTCGTTTTTGAAACCGCCCAATTGAGGTTTAAATCCTGAGGTATCACAGTCCCATCCGTTTCATCACCAATCATGATAAAACCTTTCTCTGCACGCATCACATGCAAAGCTTCAGTTCCATAAGGTTGGATTCCATATTCGGAGCCAACCTCGATACATTTTCGCCAAAAATCTAAACCATTTTTTGTTGGAACTGCTACTTCGTATGAAAGCTCCCCTGAAAAAGATATTCTGTAAATGTTAACTCCAACATCTTTATAATTCGAAGTAGCCATTCCCATAAAAGGTAAAGAATCCGACGAAAACGAGTCCTCTAACACTTTTTCTAAAACATCTCGAGCCCGCGGTCCGACGATCGCGATTTGAGAAAATTGTTCAGTGCAGTTTAAAATAAAAACCTTTAACGTCCACCATTCAGTCTGAAGCCACTCTTCCATCCATGCAAATACGCGATCAGACCCACCTGAGGTCGTATGGCAGATAAAAGTATCACCTTTTATTCTTACCACTACGCCATCATCAAACAGAAATCCATTCTCATTACACATGAGACCATACCGGCATTTTCCTACTTTTAGAGTCGACATAGTGTTTGTATAAATCAAATCTAAAAACTTTGCCGCGTCCGGTCCTTTGACCACAATTTTTCCCAGCGTGGAGGCATCGAGTAAACCAACTTTTGTTCGTGTATTCAATATTTCTCGCTTAACCGCCAATTGAACATTTTCTCCTTTTCGTATGTACGTATACGGGCGTCTCCAATCGGCGACAGGTTCCCAGTGAGCGCCTGCTTCATCACTCCAAATATCTATGGCAGTTTTTCGAGTTGGTTTAAATAAACTACCACGAGCATCACCAGCAATAACTCCGAGGGAAATTGGTGTATATGGTGGCCTAAAGGTAGTTGTCCCAACTGATGAAATTGGTTCACCCAAATGATGCGCCAACATCGCAAGCCCATTAATATTTGAGAGCTTACCTTGGTCGGTGGCCATACCTAAAGTAGTATATCGTTTTGCATGTTCAACACTTTCATACCCTTCCAAAACTGATTGCTTTATATCAGAAACTTTCACGTCGTTTTGATAATCAAGAAAGGACTTCATTTTTAGTTTAGATCCAGCCCCATCTGGAATTAACCACACAGGTTTAATTTTCTCTTCCTTAACTTCTATGATTTTTGGCTTTGGGAGTCTTTTTGATTTTAAGCCAATATGCGTGATCACGTTTAATGTAGTTTCAATTGCAGAAGAAAAGCAATCCAACGTTGTAGAAAACCCTGCCGCTGCTCCAACAGGAAAGACAAAACCCCGGCCATCATCACCGGAAGGTGGCAACTCCAAATTAGGCAAAAACATTGCCTTGTCATCATCCCAATTTAACTTTCCACCACAATGAGACCATAAATGAACAACAGGAGACCAACCACCTGACATGGCAACGATATCGCATTCAACAATTTCATCAACCGTTCCACTTCCATATTGTGAGCATATGGATACAGATTTGACGCATTTTTTACCTGAAACGCCTGAGATGCCTTTTCCATTTTTTACGTTGATTCCGAGTTTTTTGGCTTCAAGAGCCAGTGGTCCATTACTATTTTCTCGAACGTCAATGATTGCTGGTACTGACATTCCAACTGAATTCAAATCAATAGCCGTGCGATACGCATCATCATTATTGGTCAGTATAACTGTTCTATCTCCGGGTGACACTGCATACAGCTTAACATAATCCCTAATTGCGGACGCTAGCATGACCCCTGGGATATCGTTCCCTGGGAAAACAAGAGGCCTTTCAATAGATCCAGATGCTAAAATAACGTGCTTTGCCCGGATTTTCCACAGACGATGCCTTACAAATCCGGAGCTTGGATCATGATCACAAACCCGTTCATACCCTAACACGTAACCATGGTCATATATACCCGAAGCCATAGTACGGCTCTTAACCGTAACATTTTTTAATTTAGTGATTTCTGACACTGTTTTCTTAAACCAAATCTGAGTAGGTTCCCCATCAACTTCATCATTGTCAACGATAGCACGACCTCCAAAATACGGTGCCTGCTCTAAAAGAAGTGTATTGGCTCCCGCTAATCCCGCTTGATATGCGGCGGTTAATCCGGCCACTCCGCCTCCAACGACAAGCACGTCTACATGGCAATAAAAATGTTCATACCGATCAGAATCTGCAAATATTGGAGGCCGACCAAGCCCCGCGGAAGATCTGATTATAGGTTCAAAAATATATTTCCAAGCTGCCCTCGGGTGGATAAAAGTCTTGTAATAAAACCCCGCCGAAAAGAGTGGTGCCAACAGAGAATTAATTGACCCTATATCAAATGATAAATTTGGCCAATTATTTTGAGATTTCGCTAATAATCCATCGAATAATTCAACAGTTGTTGCCCTTTGATTTGGCTCGAATGACTTACCTTTACCCAGACCAACTAATGCATTGGGCTCTTCAACGCCACTCGCAACAAATCCTCTTGGACGATGATACTTAAATGATCTACCGACGAGCGTTTGATTATTCGCAAGTAAGGCCGAGGCTAATGTGTCACCTTTTAATCCAGAGTACCGCTTCCCATCAAATGTAAAATTTAATTTTTTTCCTGAATCAACTAAAAAACCAGCCTTGGATAACCTACTACTCATTTTGAAAACCCTTCCCAGTCAGGTCTCTTATTCTTAATTTTTCGAATGATAGATGGCGGGGGTTTCAGAGTTTGAGCACTATAAGTTCCAAAAACTTCCATTGTTAAGGTGCACCGAGCTGCTATAAACCATTTTCCACATCCGAATTGATGCAACCAGCGTTCAAAATGCACGCCACGTGGATTCTTTCTATAAAACAAATAAGAGGAAAACTTTTTATCTGACGAATTGTGCGTCTCACGCGTGATATGCGCTTCGCCACCCGAAGATAATTCCGTTTCATCTGCTATAAATTGACAATTTGGACATTCAAACTTCAACATATTTTTCTCCTAATGTGCAACTGCAGCAGCAACGCTTTCGTCAATCATTCGACCTTCCTGAAATCGACTTAAACTAAATGGCCTAGCCAGATCTTGATTGGTAGCCCCAGCTACAAGTTCTGCGGTTGCCCATCCAGATCCCGGAATAGCTTTAAACCCTCCTGTACCCCAACCACAATTGATGAATACTCCATCAACAGGTGTCGTTGAGATAATTGGAGATCGATCCCCAGTCATATCAACAATTCCGCCCCATTGTCGTAAATTCTTTAACCGACTTATAATTGGAAATGTCTCAATGAGAGCGGCAACAGTCTCCTCAACATGCTGAAAACTTCCACGTTGCGTAAAATTGTTGTAACCATCCGCACCCCCGCCTATCACAAGCTCTCCTTTGTCAGATTGGCTCATATAACCATGAACTGTATTTGCCATTACTACACAATCCATTACCGGCTTTATTGGCTCAGAGACTAAAGCTTGTAATGCAACTGACTCAACAGGCAACCTAAACCCACACATCTTAGCAAGCTCACCAGAATGACCTGCCACGGCTATGCAGAGCTTCTTTGTTTTTATTATGCCTTTCTCTGTGTCAACTGCAGACACTCTGTTTCCATTTTTTTTCACGGAAGTAATGGCACATTTTTCTATTATATCAACACCAAGATCAGAAGCTGCGCGCGCATATCCCCAAGCTACTGCATCGTGCCGTGCCGTGCCTCCGCGGGGTTGCCAAAGCCCTCCCAAAACAGGGAACCGCGGTCCATTGATATTAATAATTGGAACAATATCTTTTACACGTTGCGGTCCAACCATTTCAGTTTTTACTTGGAGAAGTCTATTTGCGTGAGCGGTTCTCTTCATCGCACGCAACTCATGTTCCGTTTGACAAAGCATCATTACGCCTCTTGGGCTAAACATAATATTGTAGTTTAAATCTTGACTAAGTTTTTCGTAGAGTGATCGTGATTTTTCGTAAATAGCAGAGGATTCCTCTTGGAGATAATTAGAGCGGATAATCGTTGTATTCCGACCAGTGTTTCCTCCACCAAGCCAGCCTTTTTCGAAAACGCCAACGTTTGTAATACCATGATTTTTTGCTAAGTAGTATGCGGTAGCCAAACCGTGCCCTCCAGCGCCAACGATAACTACATCATAACTTGACTTAGGATTAGGAGACCGCCAAGCCCTCTCCCACCCTTCATTATATCTTGCAGCTTCTCGAACCAAAGAAAAAACAGAATAACGCTTCAATACAACACTCCTCGTGTTACACAGCTTTGTCTTTCACCTCAGCAACACTGCCTTGGAAAATAAAAGCTCCGATTATCTTTACACTATCGCCTTATAATACTAATTATCTTCTTTTAATGTGACAAAAAGCGACACTTTAATAAAAAAGTAAGTAATTACTAGTCGATTATTATAAAAATACCTAAGAAGAATCAATAAAAGTACTTCCAACGACTTTGCTATTAAGAGGCTAATAAAATGTATTGGACGTTCGTTGGGTTTAACACGATCATTATTATGTCAAGCATCTTTCTTATCTTCAGAACGATTTACAAAGAAGATCGCACACTACACAGTAACCGAAATATGGAAATTGAGTTTTTAAAAAATCAATTAATTCAATTTGATAAAGATGTAGAAAACGGCCTAGTTGGTAAAGATGATAAATTTAACCGTATATCGATAGTTCGAAGCATTCTTAAACTAAACCAGAACACTGCTAACAACACCAAACTCGTTAGGGCTCCCACTAAACCCACAGCTTGGGCTTTGGTTTTGATCGTTTTTATTTGTTTCGTTGGAACTCATTTAACCTATATCTTTACAAACGATAATTTCTTTCCGTCTGAGAAGCACGTTACAAAAATAAATAAAGACACCAGCCCACAGCAAAAACAACCATCACAAGAAACTGTTGAAAACTTCATAAAAAAGAAACAAAATCGACCTGATTTAGACCAAAATTCTGTAACAGATGGCAGTCTAGAAAAATTAGTTTACGAATTGCAAACTGTGTTGGCTAATCGACCGAATGACCTCCGAGGACAGATGTTACTTGTCAAAAACAGTGCTAGCCTTGGTAATTTTGTGACCGCTCGAAAAGCTCAAAAAAAGATAATAGAAATACTTGAATCTGACGCAAAATCATCTGATTATTCTAAATATGCGGAACTTTGTGTTATTGCTGCATCCGGTTATGTTTCACCGGAGGCTACAAATGCAATTAATAAAGCAATTTCAATGGATCCTCAAAACAGCCAAGCGAGCTTTTATTTAAGTTTGTTACTGTTGCAGGAAAATAAAATAGGCCCTGCCCTTAAAACGTGGACTAAACTGATACAAAAAGAACCCTCGTCTTCAAAATGGATTAAAATGCTTATTCCACAAATTGAAAACTTATCCGCTAACTTTAGTACAAAATTAAGTGCGCCGCAGGAAACAGACCTATTTAATATTAGATTAATTTTTCTTGACGTATTGGAGGCCCTTGAGCAAAAGGTAGAAGAGAATAGGGAAACTATTGAGATTTGGGCCTCAGTGATACGGTGTTACAAAAACTTGGCATTTGCAAAAAAAGTTGAAACTAGCATTGAAAAAATGAGACTTTATTTTTCATTATCCAGCAGTCAAATAGAACAATTAGAAAAAATTTGGACAAAAAATGACTAGTGATCCTCTACAAGAATTCCTATATAAAACAGGATTTAACGGTGCTCTAATGGGGCTTGACTTGGGAACTAAAACGATAGGTGTGGCAGTCTCAGACTTAAGGCAAACAGTCGCAACCGGCATAGAAACGATTAAAAGAACAAAATTCCAACAGGATTTAAAAAAATTAAAACTTATTATGGACGATCGGGACATCAAAGGCATTGTATTAGGTCTTCCCAAAAATATGAATGGAACTGAGGGACCTAGATGTCAATCAACGCGAGCCTTTGGAAAAAATGTGTCTGTGTCAATTTCAACACCGATCACTTTTTGGGACGAAAGATTATCAACTGTTGCTGCTGAACGATCATTGATTGAAGCAAATACCTCAAGACTACGGCGAGCAGAAGTCATAGACTACGTTGCTGCTTCCTTTATTTTGCAAGGTGCATTGGATAGATTAGCCGTACTAAAAAAAGGTTTCGATCTTGAACGATAATATTTGGAAAAGAAATGAAATAGAAAGCCCATGTGTGAAACTTTGCGTGGTCCATCCTGAACATAAAATTTGTATAGGATGTTTTAGAACAATAAGTGAAATTTCTGGTTGGTCACATTTAACAGCTGAAAATAGAAACCAAATAATTAAAACTTTGAAAGCAAGAGGAGCACTTCTAGAACCCAAACGAAGAGGCGGGCGCTCACAAAGAATTAAAAGCTAAATACTTTTATCAAGCCAAAATTCAGGCTTTATTAAAAGTGGTCTAAAATACGCAATCATTCGGGCACTTTCCTCTGATCTTCCAGCTTTTCCCCACGGCTTAATACCGTGAAGAGCTAATCGATGCAAAATATAAGATCCACCAACTGGAACAACAATCACTTTTGGTTTACATTTCAAGAAGGCTTCTCGCCTAGCCTGATGATAAATTTCTGTGATATCCTGATTCTTCCAAAGTACGCTTGGGATATCCAAAAAATTTTGAGCAAGAAAATCTCCGATTATCCTATGAGAACCCTCCTATACAACCACTGGAGCAGCAAACTCATTAAAATTTACCAACGGGATACCAAAAATAAAAGCATGCCATTCTTGCGCGTATCGACGCTTAGATTCCCCGATAGGTAAAATGCCATCCACATGCGCCCCAAAGTTGTTTTTTCTATATGCAAATGATTTTGATGTCTCACTATCGCTCAGTCTAGGATAGCCTTCAAAACAAATAGACAGTTGGGCTTCATCCCAGCCCTTATAATATTTTCCATATCTTTCTAAAATTGAGTTAACTGCAAGGCCATCAAATGCTATATTATTTAATTTTCCAGATAGATTATTTTTAAGAAAGTTTTGGCCAACGAACCAGGTTCCACCACATCTAAATTGTTTTTCATCAAGATCATTGGAGTTAAATTTTTGCTTAGCAATCTTTTTTGCATTAGCTACCCAATCCAACATTAATTGATCCTCGTTGATAATCGCCCAACTAGAGCGATCAAAAAACTTCCAATCAAATCCCATATCTATTTGAATTCCTTTTCAATTTGTTAACTAGAAATTTTATCAATAGCCTCTTTTACTACCTCAATGCCAGCTCCTGGTCTGTGAGCAAGCTCCGATAACGTTTGTCTAAAATGCCGAGCACCAGGAAACCCATTAAAGGCTCCAAGAATATGGCGTGTGATTTCATTTAACCGCGTCCCCTGGAGCAATTCTTTCTCAATATAGTTACATAACTCCAAAAGAGCATCTTTCATAGTCATGCTTTTCTCTCTTTTTCCAAAAATAACTTTATCGGCTTCTAACAAAATCTCATGGGGATTATGGTACGCAGCCCGACCAATCATTGCTCCATCAAGTCCCATGCTAATAAACTGATTTACCGCCGTTAAATTATCTATCCCACCATTAATCACAATCTCAGTTTGTGGAAATTTATCTTTCATTTCACCCACCAAACCATAGTTTATAGTCGGAATATCTCGATTTTGTTTTGGACTAAGGCCTTTTAATAATGCTTTTCTAGCATGAATAATGACTCCATCCACTCCAGCATCAATTAAATGTTCCAAAAAATCCGGCAAAATAGACTTTGGATCCTGCTCGTCGACGCCTAATCGACACTTGGCGGTTATCTTTGTGTTTTTTACATTTTTTACCATTCGCGAAATACACTCAAAAACTAATTTAGGTTCCCGCATTAAAGTCGCTCCAAAACAGCCTGATTGAACTCGGTCCGAGGGACATCCAAGATTTAAGTTTATTTCATCATAACCAAAATCTGCACCAATCTTTGAAGCCTCTGATAACTCTTCAGGGTTTGATCCGCCTAACTGCAAAGCTACAGGATGTTCAATTTCACTATACTTTAATAGCTTATCTCTATTTCCATTTATTATTGCTCCCGTTGTAAGCATTTCGCTGTATAAAAGACAATTCTTTGATAGAAGTCGGTGAAAGACACGACAGTGCCTATCAGTCCAATTCATCATAGGCGCAACTGACAATCTGGGATCAATT
>JAQWUC010000019.1 GCA_029242355.1 Paracoccaceae bacterium
GCTACAAATATTTCTAATTTCATCGCAACTAGCTCAACTTCAAATAGTGGTACTGCAAATTTAACTGCAGGAAATAGTGGTTCGATAATCACTATGACAAATTCAGCAAGTGGAGATTATACAATAACAGGCGGTGCAGGGATTGATCACTTAACAGGCGGCACGGGTAATGATGTTCTCTCTGGCGGAGCTAGTGGAAATGATAATTTAACTGGTGGTAGCGGTAATGATATTTTTAACGTTACATCTGGTTTTGATACTATAGGAGATTTATTAACAGGAGACTCTCTAATCGTCTCAAATGGTGCAAAGGTTAATGCAATAAATGTGAATCATTTTATTGCCACTGATCAAACCAGTAATTCGGGTGAGGTAAAAATTATTTGCGATGATAGCAATGCCCTTATTAATTTATCACTTGTCTTACAGGGTCGTTACACTGTGATAGGGGGCACGGGAGAGGATACACTAACTGCTGGCAAATTTGGTGATTTTTTAATTGGAGGACTAGGTTCTGATATTATTTCAGGTGGTTTAGGGAATGATGTGATTGATGGTGGGTCCGGGAATGATCAAATTTTCGGGTTTGATGGAAACGATACACTAAAAGGGGGAGAAGGGTCCGATATTCTTACTGGTGGGGGTGGTGCCGATATTTTATCTGGAGGACTTGGAAATGATCACTTTCACTTTGACGCTGGAAGTGATACCGCTCTTGATTTAACGACCGGTGACGTTTTTAACGTTTTCCCCAGCGCTATCGGTAATGCAATTGATGTTTCTAATTTTGTTGCTACCGCCGAAACGACTAATTATGGAACAGCAAATTTGTCATCAGTAAATTCAGGATCAACTATCAACATGACTAATGCGATGCTTGGGAACTACACCCTGACTGGAGGTTTGGGTGTGGATAACCTTACTGGTGGAAATGGACAGGATAATATCAACGGTGGGGCTGGCGATGATGTCTTAATTGGAGGACTTGATGATGATATCATCGATGGAGGCGGTGATAACGATAACATCGATGGAGGGTCTGGTAATGATACAATAGCCGGAGGCGCTAATGATGATGTTATTGACGGTGGACTTGGAGACGATCAATTAGCTGGTGGTAGCGATAATGATATTTTTAATATTACGTCTGGAACTGACATTATTACAGATTTATCTACTGGAGATATTTTGGTTGTTTCTTCTGGAGCTACTGCCAATGCTACCGGTATTTCTAATTTTGTTGCAACAGGTTCCACATCTAATTCGGGAACGACTAATCTAACAAGCGGTAATAGTGGTTCAACTATCAATATGACAAGTTCGGCTTCGGGTGCCTACTCTTTGACTGGCGGAAGCGGAATTGATAATCTTATAGGTGGATTAGAAAACGATATCATTGATGGTGTTGGTGGGAATGATAACTTATTCGGTGGCAACGGTAATGATAGATTTAATGTTACCTTAGGAATTGACTCTATTACTGACTTAACCACTGGTGATATTTTGATTGTGTCTGCTGGAGCCACTGCTAACGCGACAAATATTACCAATTTTGTTGCAACTAATTCAACCTCGAATAGTGGTACTGCAAATTTAACAGCTGGAAATAGTGGCTCTACAATTACTATGACAAACTCTACAAGTGGGGCCTACACGCTAACTGGTGGGTCAGGAGTTGATACCTTTATTGGCGATACAGGTGCAGACATCTTAATTGGAAATGATGGCGATGATGACTTAAAAGGAGCCAATGGAAATGACACACTAACGGGTGGAGATGATAACGACACATTTAGGGTGACCCATGGGACGGATACTATTACAGATTTAACGACTGGCGACATACTAATCGTAACCGGCGGTACTGCAAATGCAACTAATATTACAAATTTCGTTGCAACAGCATCAACAACTAGTTCGGGAACTGTCAATTTAACAAGCGGGACAAGTAATTCGACTATTAATATGACTAGTTCTACTTCTGGTAATTTTACAATTACAGGGAATTCCAGTGAGGATAGTTTAACTGGAGGCTCTGGTAACGATACCATAGTAGGAAGTATAGGTAACGACATATTAAATGGTGGATCTGGGACCAATATTTTGAAATATAGTGCCTCTTCAGCGGGAGTCACTATAGATATTTCAAATAGTACTCAGCAAGATACTGTAGGGTCAGGCTTGGATACTGTTTCTAACTTTTCTAATTTAACTGGTTCTAATCACGCTGATATATTAACTGGAGATTCAAACGCGAACATCATTGATGGTGGTAAAGGAAATGATACTATTGGTGGTGGAGGGGGTGCGGACAGTTTATTAGGTTCAAACGGAGATGATACAATTAATAGTACCGGTGGTGGTGATACTATTACTGGTGGTAAGGGTGTAGACACAATAAATCTTGCAGCTACCAATGAAACAGACATAGTAAAATTGCAAGGAACAAGTTCAAGCTCTTATAACGGGGATGTTATCGCAGGGTTTGAGATTAATGCTCCTGATAAACTTGATTTTATATCTAATGGCGCTCGAATTAATGGAAGTTCAACTACTGCTGTTGATACGAATGATACCGTGGATAATAGTACTGCGTTTATAGCTGTTGGTACGAATGTGACTGAGGGTGCAGCGGCCACAATAAGTCAAGCTACTGCTGGTATTAATGCAGGAACTTTTGATAGTACTGGATCAAATGACCGTATTTATATTGGTTGGGACAATGGAACAAATACTTTTATAGGGTTAGTTACAGCTGATCGTAATAGTGACGGTTTCGTTGGTGATACATTATCATTAATTTGTACGCTTTCTGGTCTGGCAGATTGTAGTTCTTTAACCGGATCAAATTTTTTTGATTTTAGTTAGTAGTATAATCTAGACGCACTAAAGAAATTAGTTTTTAAGATAGTTTAGTTTTTTTAAAAAAAAATGTGAACAGGGAGAAATAATTTAACCATACACCTATAAGATCATAATCTAAAGATCATGCTCTAAATATTCGTATAATATATATTATGTTATTTTTTTATTATTTACACTTACCGCTATTTATTAGTAAAACCAACATGTTATGAAAAACAGAAAACCCATATTATTAACTGGCTGCACAGCAATTGGAAAATCAAAGCTGGCGAATGTCTTGGCAGAAAAAATTCCTTCTATAATCATAAATGCAGACGCACTTCAAGTTTACGATTGTTGGCAAATACTCTCGGCTAGACCAACCGCTATTGAGATGGAATTAAACGAACACGCGTTGTACGGTCATGTATCTTTGCTAGAGACCTATGACGTAGGTCAATGGCTAACAGAAATACGAATTGTTTTAGATGAGGCAAAACAAGCAAATCTTAGACCCATAATTGTTGGTGGAACTGGATTATTTTTGTCATTATTACTGTCGGGTATTGCTGACATACCTCCAATTTCAAAATCTACAAGGCTAAAGTCAAACAATATTCGAAAAAGTACTCCAATTCAGTTTTTAAATGATTTAAAAAAAGTTGATCCAGAAGTTTTAACAAATATCGATAATGCTAACA
The DNA here is from genome assembly GCA_029242355.1 of Paracoccaceae bacterium. Classification (GTDB taxonomy): domain Bacteria; phylum Pseudomonadota; class Alphaproteobacteria; order Rhodobacterales; family Rhodobacteraceae; genus JAYZEV01. The sequence goes on from JAQWUC010000019.1 coordinate 3,546, forward strand.
TAGCAAGGCTACAGCGAGCTTGGGAGGTATTTCACGAAACCGGAAAAAGTATTTTAACTTGGCAAAAAATTAGTCTGCCCCCAGTCTTAAAAATAACTGATGTAATACCTATTGTGCTCTATACAAACAAAGATATTTTAGTGTCCAGCATTAATAAACGATTTAAAAAGATGGTTTCTATGGGTGTGGTAGACGAAGTAAAAAAAGTTTTATCAGAAAATGATGTTAGATTTAGTGAATTGGGCGCTTTTAAGGCAATTGGATTTCAAGAAATTTGTTTATTCCTTGAAAATAAATTAAATGCTAACGAACTTGAAGATGCCGTAACAATCAAAACTAGACAGTTTGCCAAACGACAGCGTACGTGGTTTCGTAATCGATTTGGATCATGGAATCAATTAGAGATTCCAAAAGATAATAAAATTAAAAAAATTATTGAACGTATTGATTCTATTATCTAATTAAGTTCTCTTTTTAAGAAAATAAATTGAAATCAATGATGCTATCATAGTTTTAAGTAGATCACCAATTATAAAAGGATATAGGTAAATCATGAAAAGCTCTTCTTTTGAATTCATCCAATCAACGTAAGGCATTACTATAAAGTAGGCGTGTGCTAATCCAAAGGTGTATAAAACGCCCTGCCCCAAAATTAAGCTAAGGAATAGTTTAACTACAGTTTCGGTTAAACGAAAAACCTCATTAAGGTAACCTACTACAAATACCATAGGGAGGAAACCCCACAAAAATCCAGCGCTTGGAGATCCAATAAAATAAGTTAAACCACTTCCATTCGCGAACCAAGGTAGAAAACTGAATAATCCACCTACAAGAATTCCTTCGGTCCAATATGCGATGATCGTAGCAGTCCCTAATCTCCAACCATAAATTGTTGCTATCAACATTACGACCATTGATTGTAATGTTATTGGGACTGGGCCTAATGGTACTTTATACTGAGCAGATATAGCAAGTAAGAATGACCCCACAAGAATTAATATAATATTTGCACTCATAACAGAAGTCGCCGAAGATAGCTTGGCTTTAGAGCTAAGAATTTCTAGTATGGGTGATTTTTTTGAGGCTAGCAACATTCGGAATCCCTTTCGACTTATACAAAACCCGACACTTTTATACCACCTATCACTTATTTAAAGCAAGGTCTATTTTTTGAAATTTCGAATAGAATTCAAGACGATGCATTTACTGTTTATCGCCTGTAAAGTGCTTTCAAGTAGTATTGCTTCTTTGGGCCAGAGACATTAAAGGTTATCATAAAGGATGATAATCCGGTAAAAATTATCTGTCCAGAATACTGGTCTAAGATGCACGAGTGTTCTATCTTTTGATTTTCAGCTATTCTTTTAAAACTAAAAAATAGCTTTTCATTATTGAAAAGAATATCACATTTTTCAAAAAAAACCTTTAATTGATATGTTTGAGAAAAAGCATAATCATTTCCATTTTGTTTTAAGATCCCAGATTCTTTTACATCAAACAAAGAAAATCTATTATTTTGTTGTTGGGTAAAAGCTATTTGTTTCTTTGAATTAGATACAATAGTCATTTCGCCAAAGTAGACAAATTTTGTAACATGTAATTTATCTAGTATGACTCTTTTTGTTTGCCATTTGCCTACTATTTTATCTGTATCTAAAAAATTTCTTTGATTTTGCATATTTTGTTTAAAACTGGTTTGTTAAGTCGATGCAATGGGTTTAAAGGTAGTTCAAGCATATAACTCTAAACTATTTTGTATAGATGGGAGAATAAATGATAGATCGGTACTCACGACCAGATATGGTTAATATTTGGTCAGATCAAACAAAATTTCGTATCTGGTATGAAATTGAGGCTTTTGCATGTGAGGCTCAAGCAAAAATTGGTGTTATTCCCAAAGCTACAGTAAAATCAATTTGGTCTCTCAAAGATCATATTTTCGATAGCGAAAAAATCAATTTAATTGAAAAAACAACTAAGCACGATGTGATTGCATTTTTGACATACTTGGCTAATTTTATAGGCGATGACTCTAGATTTATTCATCAAGGAATGACGTCTTCAGATATTTTAGATACCTGTTTTAATATTCAATTAGTCAGAGCCTCAGATATCTTAATTAAAGACATAGATGAGCTTCTTGAAGCCTTGAAAGCTAAAGCTTTTGAACACAAAGAAACTGTGTGCGTTGGTCGAAGTCATGGTATTCATGCAGAACCAATAACCTTTGGCTTAAAAATGGCTCAAGCTTATGCTGAAATGGATCGAAATAAAACCAGATTGATCGATGCCAAAAAAGAAATCGCTGTTGGTGCTATTTCAGGAGCGGTAGGTACATATGCGAATATTGAGCCAGACGTTGAAACTTACGTCTGCAAAGCCTTAGGATTAGAATCAGAAACCATATCTACACAGATCATCCCGCGAGATAGGCATGCAATGTTTTTTGCAACCTTGGGCGTCATTGGTTCATCAATCGATAGAATCGCGACTGAGATCCGTCATTTACAACGAACAGAGGTCTTAGAAGTTGAAGAATTTTTCGCTAAGGGTCAGAAAGGGTCGAGTGCAATGCCCCACAAACGAAACCCTGTACTAACCGAAAATCTATCAGGTTTATCACGTCTTGTTAGAATGAGCGTCATTCCAGCAATGGAGAACGTTTCACTTTGGCATGAACGAGATATTTCTCATAGTTCTGTTGAACGAAATATTGCTCCAGATACTACCATCACGCTTGATTTCGCCTTGAATCGTTTAACAGGAGTTATTAAAAATCTTGTAATATATCCAGAGAATATGAATAAAAACCTGAATAAGTTTAATGGTTTAATACACTCGCAACGTGTCTTACTAGCTCTTACACAAAAAGGTGTAAGAAGAGAGGACGCTTACGAAATCGTCCAATCAAACGCTATGAAAGTTTGGAATGAAGGAGTTGATTTTTATAATCAGTTGAAAAAAGATCCAAGGGTCGTTAAGGCTCTTAATGATAATGAGCTCAGGGCAAACTTTGATATGTCGTACCACCTAAAACATGTTGATACGATTTTTGGTAAAGTATTCTCTTAATGCCCCTTTATTTACCTAATAAAACCACTTTTCAGGGATGAGTTTAAATGGTGCGTAGACAAAAACTATATGAAGGAAAAGCAAAAATCTTATTTAAAGGCCCAAACCCGGACACATTAATACAATATTTTAAGGACGATGCAACAGCTTTTAATGCTGAGAAAACGGCTGTCATTGAAGGAAAAGGTATTTTAAACAACATTTTATCTGAACACTTTATGAAGGGTCTTTCTTCGATTGGTATTCCTAACCATTTTATTAAGAGGCTTAACATGCGAGAGCAACTTGTTAAGTCGTGTGAAATTATCCCGCTCGAAGTCGTGGTAAGAAATTTAGCAGCGGGTTCAATGTCAAAACGATTGGGACTTAGCGAGGGAACAGTACTCTCGCGACCTATTGTAGAATTTTATTATAAAAAGGATAATCTAAATGATCCGCTCGTAACTGAGGAACATATTATTGGTTTTAATTGGGCAACCCAGGCTGAACTTGAAGAGATCATAGCAATAGCCTTAAGAGTGAATGATTTCCTTTCCGGGATGATGCACTCAGTAAATATTAAGCTTGTAGATTTTAAAATAGAAATTGGGCGCTATTTTGAAGACGAGTTTGGAAAGCTTATTATTGCAGATGAAATAAGTCCAGATAGTTGCCGTTTATGGGACAAATTGTCTGGGAAAAAATTAGACAAAGATATTTTTCGTCAAGATCTTGGAAATTTAATTGATGGTTACAAAGAAGTTGCGAGACGCTTTTCCGTTTTGCCAAATAACTCCGTTTCAGGGTTAAAAGAAGTCACTAAATAAAGGTTTGTGAATGAAACTGATAGTACGTATTTCGTTAAAGAAGTCGATCTTAGATCCGCAAGGAGAAGCGATTTCAAACTCCTTAAAATCTCTTGGCTTCAGTAAATTAAATTCTGTTCGCCAAGGAAAGATACTCGAACTTGATTTAGAAGAAACCGATCCTGATTGTGGCGTAAAAATAGCAAAAGAAATGTGTGAAAAATTATTAGTTAATAGCGTTATTGAAAATTATTCACTAGAGATCGAGTAAAACAGAATGCAAAGTGCTGTGGTTGTCTTTCCTGGTTCCAATTGTGATCGAGATTTAGTTCAGGCCATCTCTGCTCAATCCGCTTCAGCATGTAAAATGCTTTGGCATAAAGACACTTCTTTACCCCGAGGGCTCGATATACTTTTTATACCTGGTGGATTTTCTTTTGGTGACTATTTACGTTGTGGTGCTATTGCGGCAAATTCTCCTATTATGGAATCAATCATTGATTTTGCCCATAAAGGTGGGTTCATAATTGGAATATGTAATGGATTTCAAGTTTTAACCGAAGCTGCATTGTTAAAAGGAACTCTTCTTAGAAACTCAGGAGTAAACTTTATTTGTCGACAACAATCATTAATTGTTACTAGTAATGACTCTATTATGACAAAAAACTTTTCAAAGGGTGAAAAACTTAAACTCCCCATTGCTCATCATGATGGCAACTTTTTTGCTGACGAAGCAACGATTAATGTATTGGAACAAAATGAACAGGTGCTATTTCGATATGATAACAACCCGAATGGTTCAAAAAACGATATCGCTGGCATAATGTCAGAAAATCACCGCATTATAGGATTAATGCCTCACCCGGAAAGAGCTACAGATGAAAATTTAGGCTCTAAGGACGGCACAAGAATATTTCAGTCTTTAGTTGAATGCTTTTGAAAATTAAGCTGAAAGTTGATTATGCCGCAACGTCATTAAGTTCGAAGCAGTCTCAACTGCTACTGCTGCATCACGACAATAAGCATCAGCTCCAATTGATTTACTAAATTCTTCGTTTAGTGGCGCTCCACCTACTAAAATAATATAGTTATCGCGTACACCTTGAGTAACTAAAGTATCGATTACCACCTTCATATATGGCATGGTAGTGGTTAAAAGAGCTGACATTCCTAGAATGTCAGGCTTTTCTTTATCTAATGCTTCAAGATAATTTTCTACTGGGTTGTTAATTCCAAGATCAATGACTTCAAAACCTGCACCTTCCATCATCATAGAGACCAAGTTCTTGCCAATATCGTGAATATCACCTTTAACGGTACCAATCACCATTTTTCCTAAGCGCGGTGCGCCTGTTTCAATAAGTAATGGTTTTAAAATCTGCATTCCAGCTTTCATGGAATTAGCTGCAAGTAGAACTTCCGGGACAAACAGTATTCCATCACGAAAATCAATTCCTACGATACGCATGCCTTCCACGAGGGCTTTGGTTAATACATCATAAGGGGTCCAATTTCTTCCTAAAAGTATATTTACGCCTTCGATGATTTCATCCTTCATTCCGTCGTAAAGATCATCATGCATCTGAAGAACTAATTCATTATCTTCCAATTCATCTAGAATAATTTCGTCGTTTGTTTCCATCTTGAAAGCCTTAGAATTTAGTATTGCTTAATAACGGTGAAAGCAATTATATGTTTAAATCTAAACTATTTACGACCCACTATAATGAAAAACCGACAAGTAAAGGTAAATTATCAATTTATTAACAAATCGCTTTATTATAAATAATCTAACAACGTGACACTATCATATTAATTTTTTCAATCATCGCTCTAAGTCCATTAGATCGTTGTGAGGATAAATGCTCCTGTAATCCTAATTTATCGAGTTCAGCTAACGCGTTTATATTTTTAGCGTTATTGATTGTTTCTTCATTATAAAGAGTTAATACGATTGCAATTAACCCTTTAACAATAACAGCATCAGAGTCACCCTTGAAAGAAATTATTTTTGATGCACCGTTATTGATAACGTCATATGTCAACCACACTTGAGAAGCGCACCCGATAACCTTATTAGTATCATTTTTCAATATGTTGTCTAAGGTTTTCAATTTCTTACCTAAATCGATTATATACCGATAACGATCATCCCAATCATCTAAAAAATTGAAATCATTAACAATTTCTTGAAAATCATTTAATGCCATGAGAACTCCATACGAGACATTTCTACATTTAATCTATTTCTTTTTTAAATCAATAATTTTTAAGGAGCCATTTTTTGAAGATAAGGCTATTTCCCCAGATTTTAGTTTTAAAGCATCATTCCCAAATACTTTTTTCCTCCATCCAGTAAGCACAGATATTTCTGGTGAGTCTAGGCTGGCTAAGTCATCTAAATCTGCACTAGATGCGATCAACTTCTGGGCAACACCCCATTTTTCAGAATTAGCTTTTAACAGTACTCGTAAAAGTTCAGGTAAACCATTAGATTGTAATTTCTTAACCTCAACAAAGGTATGCTTTTTAATTTCTTCTTCATTAAGCAAAATAGGTTTCTTAATTGCTGCTAGTATCCCCTCGCCTATAATTCCTTTTTTATTATCTGGTTTCAATAAACGGGATTTTCTTAAATCGGTTAATGATTTTGGCTGAATTGAAGCTAATTCAATAATCATTTCGTCGCGAAGAACTCTATTCCTTGGTATATTCTTCGATTGAGCAAGCTTTTCTCTAAAATTTGCAAGGGACTTCACAAAAGATAAAAAAACTAAATTGTTATTCTTCGTTTTGATCCTCTTCCAAGCATTCTCAGGGTTATTATCATACGTTTTGGGGTCCAAAAGTATTGCAAGTTCTTCATCTAACCATTCGGAGCGTTCATTATGCTCTAATAGTGCACTAAGTTCTTCATAAACTGTTCTTAAGTGGGTAACATCTGCAATTGCATAGCTTAATTGATTATTCGATAGCGGTCGCTGCGACCAGTTTGTAAATCTGGATGATTTATCGAGTGTAATTAGGGCTAGCTTCTTTACAAGTGTTTCATAACCAACCTGATCACCAAAACCACAAACCATAGCTGCCACTTGCGTATCAAAAAATGGTTTTGGAAATATTTTTTTTTCTAAAAAAAAGATCTCTAGATCTTGACGTGCTGCGTGAAATACTTTCAAGACATTTTCGTTTTGAAGCAATTCATAAAATGGATTTAAGTTGATATTCTTTGATTGTACATCGATAAGCGCCGAGTCTGAAACGTCGTCGCCTCGGTATGCAATTTGAATTAAACACAATTTTGAAAAATATGTACGTTCTCTTAAGAACTCAGTATCTACAGTTATGTAATTTTTTTTAGCTGCTTTCGCACAAAATGATTTCAGATTTGCAGTAGAGGTTATAAGGTTTACCAAACAAATATTCCATTTCCAGATATTCCATTTAAAAATAGTGTGTTTTCTTTATAGAAAATATTGCATTAATGCAAACTTAACTACAATAAGTAAAAATAAAATAAAATAATTACCTAAAATAAAATGGAGTTAAACTACATCATATGTGGATACTATATATCATTCGATGCAAGGATAATAGTCTCTACACTGGGATTACTCTTAATCTTGAGAAGAGGATGACTAGTCATCTTGGTGGTAAAGGAGCAAAATATACTAGAGGTAGAGGACCGTTTGAAATTTTATATACTGAGAAATATCCAAACCGAAGCGAGGCCAGCAAGCAAGAATACTTTTTAAAGAAATTAACGTCTAAAGAAAAACTTGATTTTATCAATGAACACGCACAAAAAATCGTTGAGAAATGAATCTTTGTTTCAAATAATATTATTGCTAAATATGTCCCTTTAATTGGAAATAACATATATATTCAGATATGCTGAGCTAACTTTACGAAAAATGTTTACTTAAAGTTTAAATCTCTTACCATATTATTTTAAGTTTATTAATATGGAGATACCTAATGAATTTTTTTAATAAGAAGTCACTATATGCTTTAACAAGCGTATTTTTAATATCGACTTTACCCAGCATTAGTGTAGCTGAACAATTTACCGCCAGATTATCAGGTCATTGGAGCCCTAAGCACCAAAGCGCAATTCACTCGCAAATGTTTGCCGATGAAGTAACAAAACGATCAAACGGTCGATTAAAAATTGACTTTTATCCGTCAAAGCAACTGTTCGGAATACGAGAAGTTTTAGGTGCGGTAACCTCTGGTGCGGTAGAACTTGGTGGAGTCGTGGGAGTAGTAAGTTTCCCATCAATTAATAAAAATTTTAATGTCGCTTCTTTTCCTGGTTTATTTGACTCGTACGCTAAGCAGAGAGGTTTTTTTAAAGACTCGGAGGTAGGTAAAGTTATTTGGGCTGACATAACAAAAAAGAGTAATTCCAAATTAATTATGTACAATCCAGTTGGTCCAGTAATGACTTTTAGCAGTAAGCGCGAATTAACAGGCGTTGAAGCGATGAAAGGTCTTAAAGCCAGACGACTGTTAAAGAGCGAAGAACCGATGTGGGATATTTTTGAAGCAAATAGAGTATCATTGCCAACCGGTGAAGTTTATACTGCTCTTCAAACAGGAATGATTGATACAATTAATAGTCCTCCAGGAAGTATAGAAGCTTATAGCTGGTGGGAATATCTCCAATATGCTCAAAAACCATATCAGTATTTTGCTGATGCATATATTATGGCAAACAAAACATGGTTTGAAAGTTTGCCTGAAGACCTTCAAAAATTAATTATTGATGTGGGACACGAAATAGGAAATCGGTCAACCAATACTATTCTTGACGCGGGTGAAGCGACCCTAACGAAATTTCAAGAACGTGGAGGAATTATTACCGTCCTTTCTGGTAATGAAAAGAAAAAGTTTGATCAATTGATGAAAGAAAAAGTTATGCCCGCTATGGCAGATATGATTGATAGCGATGCACTGAAGGCTGCTCAAAATTATGTCGCAAAGTAACTATAAGCTTTATGGTTCGTAAATGTATAAATCGTTTAAAAATGCACTACGATTCATAAATAATGCTTTGGAATCAATTGTTTTTTCATTAGGAATAACAATTATTGCAATCATCGTGGCTGCGTTAACTTTGAGCGCAGTCACGAGGTACGTTTCTGGGAATGGGTATGATTGGTTCATAGAGTTACCTCCTATTTTAATTAGTTGGTTGGTTTTTCCTCTTCTTGGACCTCTCTTACGAAATGGCCAGCATATCCAAGTTGATTTTTTAAGTGCAGTTCTAACTCAAAATCAGGTCTTTATGATAAAGTTTTTTAATAATTTGGTGGTTCTAATCGGCGCCATTCTATTTTTCAAAGCAGGGATTGATGCAACATTTCTTTATTATAATATGGGGCAAATGATAGAAGTTGAGTTAGCAATCCCAATGTGGTGGATGTATCTCGCTTTCCCTACAGGTTTTTTTATTTTAATTGTTTTTGCTATTGAATTGGTTTTTGATGATTTAGATCGTTTAATTTCCTCGCGAAGGAAATTTAATTAATGTTTACTATAGCAATTATTTTATCTTTGATATTATTAATTCTTGGGACACCTATATTCCTCGTTTTTGGTCTAGGAAGTTCGATAGCTGCAGTTGGAGGATTAAACCTTCCTTGGTCAACTTTGATTCAAGTGTCGTTTGGCGCAATGACTAAGCATATTTTAATTGCGGTACCTCTCTTCATTTTTGCTGGAATGGTAATGCTAAGAGGTGGATCGGCGACGCGACTTGTAGCTTTTGCAACTTCTTTGGTTGGTCATTGGCCTGGTGGTCTTGGTATAGCTATGGTGATTGCAATGGGTTTTTTTGCTGCCTTTTGTGGTTCTATACTTGCCGCTATAACTGCCGTTGGAACAATAATGATGCCTAAAATGATTGAACAGGGTTATCCAAAATCGTTTGTCATTGTTTTGGCAGCATCAGCGGCACTTCTAGAAGCTCTAATCCCACCATCAAACGCAGCTATTCTTTTTAGTGCTTTAACAAATGTACCAGTGTCAAAAACATTTGCCGCAGGTGTCCTCCCGGGATGTGTCCTTCTTTTTATGATGATTGCTTTAGTGGTTTTTAAGTGCCGTTCAATAAGAAGCCCTACTGCTGCATCTTTATCAGAAAAGATTTATGCTGCAAAGAATGCAATCCCTGCTCTATTTACTCCTGTAATTATTCTCGGAGGTATTTATGCAGGTCTTCTCACTCCTTCAGAGTCAGCTGCCGTAGCTGGTATCTGGGCAATAATAATGGGATTTTTTATCTATAGAGAGTTAACATTTTTCAGACTAATATTATGTTTGAGAGAGACTGCTACAATTACATCCGTAATATTTTCAATTATTGCAATGGCAACATTTCTTAGTATAGTTTTAACTTATACACGTCTTCCACAAACAATTATTGATAATTTTGTTGATTTAGGCGGAACAGTTACTATTTTTTGGATTTCTTTAGCTATTATTTGTTTAATATTAGGGACGTTTATTGAAATTGTTCCGGTGTTTTATCTTACTGTACCAATTTTTGCCGCTATTGTTGTTTCGCTAAATCAAAGTTTATTACATTTATATGTTGTATTTGTTGCCTTTGCAGGAATTGGAATGATTACTCCACCAGTTTGTGTAGGTATTTATACTTCGGCGAGTGTAATTAAAGAAAATCCAGGCGTGGCATTTAGAGAAATACCAATTTTTGTTTTACTTGGTGCGCTCTATGGAATTGTAATGATTTGTTTCCCCACCATCTCTACTTGGTTGCCAAGCTTTCTTAACTAGTATAATCGCAATCTCTAATGGGAACGTCTAGATAAAAAATGGAACTTACCTTTGTTAAAAAAGTTTTCACAACATGTCCGTAATTATGTGGTCTGTTACCCCAAAAAGTTTGGAACTATTCTGGCTTTGATTGGTGTACTGTTTCTAACTCCCGATACAATGATAATGCGACTCTCCACCTTAGAAAGATGGCCTCTAATGGGATGGCGTGGAATATTAATGGGGACAACCTTGTTAATTTTATGGCGATATTTTCTAACAGACAATCTAGAGAGAGAATGGAAATCTTTAATTTCAATACCTGGTTTGATTGTAATATTTTCTTTTGGAATAAATTCGATTACTTTTACATTAGGAATTCAAGAAACATCTGTAATGGTTGTCTTGACAGCATTGGCAACAATGCCGATTTTTGCAGCATTTTTATCGTCATTATTATTAGGAGAGTCTCAAGACATTTTAGGTTGGGCTACAATTATATTTGCCATGATTGGTGTCTACATTGTTGTTGGAGATGGATCAAATGCAGTTGGGCAACCAAATGGTTCGAGCATATTAGGAGCCATCTATGGGGCTATTACGGCATTTGGATTGGCGTTAACATTTACTCTGGCCAGAAAGTACAAAGAACTTGGTATTGTCCCAGCGGCAGCTTTAGGTTCTCTTATGAGTGGCTTTGTTGGTTTTTGGTTTAGTTCTTTTGATAATATATTTGTCGCCCCAATTTGGACATTATTAGCAATGGGAGTTATTATTTTGCCAATTTCGTTTGCCTGTCTGAGTTTAGCACCAAGATATACTTCTTCGGCTATTGTTAGCCTAGTGATGCTATTGGAAATGGTAATTGGTCCTTTTTGGGTTTGGCTTGGAATTGGAGAAAAGCCAACAAGTATAATGATTTTAGGATCCTTAATTGTTCTTATTGTGTTAGTTTTTCATATTCTCCGAACACAATTTAATACTGATTAATGGTCGTTATTTATGCAAACATATCGATTCAGTAGTAATACTTAAAATTTTTAAACAAAATTTACTAAAGTATTGATCTAAAATATTTTTAAAAAATATTTTTTGATCATAACTTGGAAAAATATGTAAGTAATTGCTTTATATTTTATTAAAAAGTTTAAAAAAAATTAGGGCCACTTTGAAAAAGTTGCCCCAATCATTGTACCTTGTGTTTAAAACCTAAAGCTTACTTAAAGCATTGGTAAGATCAGCGATAATATCATCAATGTGCTCAATGCCTATCGATAATCTAACATATCCAGGAGTTACGCCTGCCGCCAACTGCTCAGCTCCATCAAGTTGTGAATGAGTGGTCGACGCTGGATGAATGGCGAGTGACCGAGCATCTCCAATATTTGCAACATGATATAGCAGTTCAAGAGAGTCTATAAACTTTTGACCAGCGTTTTTTCCTCCGGTTAGTTCAAAACCAAGAAGTCCACTGTAACCACCATTAAGGTATTTTTCTGCCCTTTCTAAATCGGTGCCCTTTTGTAAGCTTGGGTAGATAACACTAGACACTTTGGAATTTTTAGAAAGAAAATTTGCTACTTCCTGAGCGTTCTTACTGTGTTGGTTCATTCTTAACGCTAATGTTTCAAGTCCCTGAATTATTTGAAAAGCGTTAAATGGGCTAATCGTGGACCCTAAGTCTCTTAAAAGAGTTACTCTAGCTTTAAGTATGTAAGCAATTGGACCTAAAGGTTTAGCGGCTTCACTCCAAATTGCACCATGGTAAGATTGATCTGGTCGATTCAGTAGAGGTTGTCTATCTATGTGATCGCCCCAATCAAAGTTACCACCATCAATAATCATGCCTCCAACAGATGTCCCATGGCCTCCGATATATTTTGTTAACGAATATATAACAATCGCAGCCCCATGATCAAATGGGCGACAAAGAAGAGGAGCAGCAGTATTATCAATTATTAAGGGAATTCCAAGTTTACGGCCGATCGATGAAACCTCAGAAATTGGAAAAACTCTTAATTTTGGATTTGGTAATGTTTCAGCGTAATACGCCCTAGTTTTTTCGTCGGTAGCTTTTAAGAAATTATTTGGATCAATTGGATCAACGAACCGAACTTCAATGCCTTGCTGTCTTAATGTGTTATTAAATAAGTTCCAAGTTCCACCATAAATATCGGTTGAACAAACTATATTATCTCCTGACTCAGCAATATTTTGGACAGAAAAAGCGGAAGCGGATTGGCCGGATGAAACACATAACGCTGCAGCACCGCCCTCAATAGTTGACATTCTTTTTTCTAAAATATCAGAGGTAGGATGCATTATCCTAGAATAAATATTGCCTAGTTCGGACAAATTAAACAGGTTAGATGCTTGCTCAGTAGATTCAAACTGGTAAGCAGTTGTTTGATATATCGGAACCGCAACTGATCCAGTTGACGGATCAGCTCTATATCCAGCATGAAGTGCTATGGTCTCTGGGTGATGTGATTTAGTCATTTTTTGCTCCTCTTTAGTGCTTTGAGCATTATGCTAGGGCGCACAATTTGGTAATTAAACAGCCCGATTCATTATGTGAATCAATCAAAAAAAAATCGCCGCAACATTTGCGACGACATCGACGCTTTAGCTGCATTTATTATTCGCCCGCAAGTTGACTTAAATCGGCGACCACATCTCTTTTTGCACTATTTGTGCCGAAAGTCAAATTAAAATAATAAAAGAAGTATCTTTAAGAGATGGCAAACAACAAAATATTAAAATATTTATTCAGTTATCACGTTCAAAAATCCAATTATGTTCGGGATGATTCTTAAAACGCCATTTTCTTATAGGTCCAGCCATAACGTTCAGATAATACAACTCATATCCATAAGGAACCCCACACGGATGATGGCCTCTTGGAACTAGTACAACGTCATGATTCGCTATTGAATATGTTTCATCAAGAGACCCATCTTCTGTCCAAACCCTTTGAGTAGCGTAGCCTTGAGCGGGATTTAATCTATGATAATATGTTTCTTCTAAATAAGTAATGTTTGGGAAGTCATCTTCGTCATGTCGATGTGGAGGGTAAGATGACCAATTTCCTTGTGGCGTAAATACTTCAGTTACAAGTAAACTGTCTGCTACATCGTGTTGTTCCATAGCAATATTATTAATAAACCGCGTGTTAGAGTCCTTTCCTCTTTGAGTCAAGATTGGTGGATCCAACAATCTTGTTTTATAGGTACCTTTACCCGGCGCAACACAAATTGCTATTGTACAGAAACTAGTCGCCTGACACGTCCATTTTGAGTTGATTGAGGTATAAACTGATTGAGGAGGTAATCGCTCGAAGACACTCTTTCGCTCTCCAAGTTCACCAAAATTGATGTCATTGACATTTAATTCGCATTTTCCTTCTACAATTACAATTATGACTTCGGTTTGTTGTGTTAAGCCTGAAATAAGATCTCCAGGTTTTAGTAAGTGTATTGCCATACCAACAAAGCCCCATCCAGCGTTTTTGGGCGTAATATCGTGGATTAGGCCAGAAGTTTTCAAAGGTTTAAGCAAAAGGTTTTTCATTTTGATCCCTCAAATAAAAATTTAATGAATAAGAACATGGTTTTATGTATAAGAGTTTAATCTCTGAAATTTAAAAACTGAAGAGGCAGATCTAACTTTAAGCCTTTAGCTATCTCAATAACTTTTTGTAAATCGTCTCTTTTAGCTCCACTCACTCGTAATTCATCGCCTTGGATTTTAACTTGAACCTTGAGTTTAGAATTCTTCACTTCAGAAATAACTTTTTTAGAAACTTTTTGGTCGATACCTTCAGTTAACTCATAAACTTGTCTAATTGTGTTCCCGGCTGCTTTTTCTGTGCTTTTTAGGTCTATGGCTTTAGGATCAACTTTTCTTTTTACAAGGTGTCCTATAAGTAATTCATTAACTTGTTTTGCTTTCAGTTCATCTTCAGTTTCAAGGACAATTGATTGATCTTTTATTTTTAAATTCGAAATTGATCCTTTAAAATCATAACGCTGTGTAATTTCTTTCATAGCATTGGCCACAGCATTATTGATTTCTTGCATATCGATTTTACTTACAATATCAAAACTTGGCATAATTCCTCTTTTCGTTTTTTGCGATTGTTAACGTTCAAATTTAAATTAATTCCAAAACCTTATGACTGTTTATAAGAAAAATCGAGTAAGTTAAATTTTGCTTATAAGGTTTATCTAGCATTTTCTAAAGACTCTAAAATTAAAGTTTTTAATTGAGAAACTGAAGCTTTTCTCGGGTTTGTTTTTGCTGCGGCATCCCTGCTTGCCTTAATTGCAAGTTCTTCTGTCTTGTTTGAAGTAACACCCAGTGATCCTAAACCTTTATTTATCTCCAATTCATCAAGTAAATTACAAATATTGTTATAGAAACTATGATAACCTTCAGGTTTAGAAAAAGTTACGAAATTCATCATTTTACTTTTATTTCTGATTCTTTCTTCATTGAAACGAAGTACAGGTGGTAAAAGAATGGCATTTGTTAAACCGTGTTGAGAGTCATAAATTGCTCCGACCATATGGCTAATTGCGTGAACTAATCCCAGTCCCTTTTTGAATGATATTCCGGCCAAGCAAGATCCTAGGAGCATCCCTCCCCTTGCTTCGAGATCATGAGGAGATTTCACCGTTTTTTTTAGGTAGCGACCAATTAATGTCAAGGCTTGAATTGCCATTCCATCTGCTACCGAATAAAGAGAATCAATCGTGTAAGATTCGACCGCATGCACAAGTGCGTCTACTCCAGTCCAAGCAGTTAAATTATCAGGCAAGTCCAAAGTTAATTTGGGATCAAGCAAAGCCGCATTTGGTTTTTGGTTCGGATGCCAAACGCATAACTTCATTCCTAAATCTGAATGGGTCACCATAGCCGTACTCTCCGTTTCGGCTCCAGTGCCTGAAGTAGTTGGAATGCAGATCAAATGCGGAAATTTTTTAATATCTTTAACCTCGGCTTTGTCATTATCAAAGTCCCATAAACTGAATTTATTATTTGCGATTAAGCTTATAGCTTTTCCACCGTCCATTCCAGAACCACCTCCAATTGCTATAATAGCATCGTGATTTCCATCCTCAAAAATAGCTTTTCCAATCTGAATTTCAGTATCAAGAGGATTTGGACTAATACCCGAAAAAAGATTGCATTTTAGACTTGCCGAATTTAGTACATTTTGGGTTTGTTTTATAAATGGTAAATTTTTAGAACCAATATCTGTAACAAGTAGTGGTCGGTTTATTCCGTTAACTTTACAAAGCTCACCGAGTTCATTTAACCGTCCCGGTCCATAATGAATTGGAACAGGAAAACTCCAGTCAGCAGAATCTAGAAAATTACTCATTATAACCTCTTATAAACTTACCTATTAAATTTAGAAAAACTATCCTATTATTAAAAATAAATGATCGAGATACCATAAAAATTTAACTGCTGTTTATAAAAATTTTTGGAAAATGTGGGAATTATTAAATTAATGCAGAATAGAAAAGACAATCACATGATTAAACCAGAAAACTGGGACCCATCTCTTAATTTTATATTTGAGGAAATGAATGGCTTACCATTAAATGTTCATAAATTGTTGGCAAATCACCCTAAGTTATTGAAAGCATGGTGGAATTTTAGAAATTATTCTGTTGAAGGTGGTGATTTGGGTAGACGGCACGGAGAACTCGTAATTTTGCGAGTCGCATCGTATTTAAAGTCTTGGTATGAATGGTCATCTCATGTTGATCGAAGTTTAAAAGTGGGTATTTCACTTACGGAAATTAAAAATATCAATAAAATATTGGATCCTAATGAGTGGTCAGAAAAAGAATTTATATT
>JAQWUC010000020.1 GCA_029242355.1 Paracoccaceae bacterium
TCTTTTGCTGGAGCCTCTTCTTTTGCTGGAGCTTCTTCTTTTGCTGGAGCTTCTTCTTTTGCTGGAGCTTCTTCCTTTGCTGGAGCCTCTTCTTTTGCTGGAGCCTCTTCTTTTGCTGGAGTTTCTTCTTTTGCTGGAGCCTCTTCTTTTGCTGGAGTTTCTTCTTTTGCTTTTAATCTTTCTTGCGCTGCTTTTCCGGCAATAGCTTTTTGAGGATTATTTCGCTCTTTTTTTGGTAGTGTGCCATCAGCTTCAAGCATTCTTTGAATTCTATCTGTTGGTTTAGCACCAAGTTCCAACCAGTGCTTAATCCTTTCGATGTTCATTGTAACCCGTTTCTCGTCGTCTTTTTGAAGGAGGGGATTATATGTGCCAAGTTTTTCGATAAAACGGCCATCACGAGGCATTCTACTGTCAGTTGCTACAATTTTGTAAAAGGGTCTTTTTTTTGAACCACCGCGAGCTAAACGAATTTTTATTGCCATTATTTTGATCTCCTAATTAATTTTAAATTTATTGTTGTAGGCTTTCATGGTGCCTGATTACCTCTGAAATGACGAAAGTAAGTAGTTTTTTTGCAAAAATTGGATCAAGATCAGCTTCTTTTGCCAAATGCTCTAATCTTTTAATTTGCTTTGCCTCTCGTTCGGGATCCGAAGGTCTTATATTATTTTTTGCTTTTAACTTTCCTACCTCTTGGGTGTGTTTGAATCTTTCAGCAAGCGTATAAACCAATATTGCATCGAGGCGATCAATTGAATCCCGATGAGATTTTAGGATAGTGTTAATATCGTCATCCATGTTATTTATTTTTCCTATTTTTTCTTACCGAAACCGGAGATATTTCCCGGAAAATTAAGTCCTGAAATAGGTTGAGAAGAGCTGGTATCGATATTTGATGGTAACGTTGGAATACTCATACCTTTTCCCATCATTTGTCCCATCAATCCCTTCAGCATTCCTCTATTCCCTGTGCGACCAAGTTTCTTCATCATGTCTGACATTTGGCGATGCATTTTAAGCAAACGGTTTATTTCAGCGACGTCTGTTCCGGAGCCAGAAGATATTCTTTTTTTTCTATTGGCCTGTAATAACCCAGGGTTAATTCTTTCCTTCTTAGTCATTGATTGAATAATAGCGATCTGACGACGTATATTTTTATCGTCAAAACCAGATGTTTCCATCTTTTGACTCATTTTCCCCATACCCGGCATCATGCTAAGTAAACTTTGCATTCCACCCATTTTAATCATTTGTTCAAGCTGTGATTTCAGGTCATTCATGTTGAATTGACCTTTTTGAAATCGTTTCATCATCTTCGCTGCTTGATCAGCTTCAATAGTTTCTTGGGCTTTTTCAACAAGAGCGACAATGTCACCCATGCCTAAAATACGGCTTGCTACTCGCTCCGGATGAAACTGCTCGAGGGCATCCAACTTTTCACCAACACCTACGAATCGGATTGGTTTGCCAGTGACAGCTCTCATTGATAATGCTGCTCCACCTCTTCCATCGCCATCCATCCTTGTGAGTATAACACCTGATATATTTAGGCTTTTATCAAATTCGGAAGCCACGTTGACAGCGTCTTGGCCTGTTAAGCTATCAACGACGAGGAGAACTTCATTTGGTTCAGCTACTTTTTTTACGGCCGAGACTTCGTCCATGAGCTTTTTATCTACATGTAATCTACCAGCTGTATCTAAAATAAAGATGTCATATCCACCTAGTAAGGCCTGTTGTTTTGCTCTTTTTGCTATTGAAACTGGATCTTGACCTTTTACGATAGGAAGTGTGTCAACACCTACTTGCTGTCCCAAAACAGCTAATTGCTCCATCGCTGCTGGCCTATGAGTATCAAGACTGGCCATTAATATTTTCTTGTTACTCTTACTTGCGAGCCATTTTGCAAGCTTAGCAGTCGAGGTTGTTTTTCCTGAGCCTTGAAGACCAACCATTAATACCGGTGCCGGAGGATTGTCAATTTTAAGATCTGCTTCGTTTGAAGTATCACCAGATAGAATTTGAATAAGCTCGTCGTGGACTATTTTCACTACTTGTTGTCCAGGGGTAACCGATTTCGTTACAGTTTGTCCCTTTGCTTTTTCTTCAATTTTTTTAATTAAGTTTCGGACTACTGAGAGAGATACGTCTGCTTCAAGCAAAGCTATCCTAACTTCGCGGAGGGCAGTAGAAATATCTCCTTCTGAAAGAGCTCCTTGCTTAGTGAGTCGATCAAAAACATGAGATAGACGCTGAGATAGATTTTCGAACATTAGAAGCCTTTATTAATCGTCTAATTATTAATCTTTAATTAGCAATCCGAACTAATACATTTACAAATACACACTATCACCCGCGGGCGCAACGCGCTGACGAGTGTAGATCGTTAACAGAGTTTCAGACCGCCATAAGTACCTTAATCAGAAGTTCTCATCGAAGTAGCCATAAGAAGAAGGAAAGTCAAGCTGCTTACTCTGATGATCTTGTCAAACTTACTTTTAATTTGTTAGTAGGAGATATGAACAAATAATTTGTTAGCAGGAAACATGAACAAAATTAAAGTTTTAGCGTTTTATAAATTTACTCAGTTTGATTCCTTATCAAAACTGAAGTTATCCTTATTGAATTACTGTTCACTACATAAAGTTTTAGGGTCAGTTTTAATTTCCAATGAAGGCCTGAATGGAACAATAGCAGGTTATGAAAAAAATATTGATACAGTCTTAAGCTTTTTTCAAAAGTTACCGGGTTGCATGGACCTTGAGCACAAAGTGAGTTTTGCATCTGAGATACCATTTTCTAAATTACGAGTTCGATTAAAAAAAGAGATTGTCACAATGGGTTGCCCCGAGGTTAAACCTAGTCAATCGGTTGGGAGCTATGTTAATGCCAAAGACTGGAACAACTTTATCAAACAGGATGATGTAGTTTTGATTGATACAAGGAATGATTATGAAGTGGCGATAGGTACTTTCGATGGTTCTGTTAACCCAAAAACACAAAAGTTCAGGGATTTCCCAAACTGGTGGGATAAAAATTCAGAAAGATATAAAGATAAAAAAATTGCGATGTTTTGCACGGGTGGAATTAGGTGCGAGAAAGCCACTAATTTCTTGATTCAAAATAACCACAAAAATGTATTTCATTTAAAGGGCGGAATTTTGAAATATTTAGAGGATGTTCCAATTGAAGAAAGTAAATGGCAAGGCGAATGTTTTGTATTTGATCAGAGAGTATCTGTGACGCATGGTTTAGAAGAAGGAAATTTCAGTTTATGTTTTGCCTGTAGGCGACCTATTTCTGAAATTGATAAGGCACATGTCAAATATGAGGAAGGGGTTAGCTGCCATAAATGTTTTAATCAACATTCGTTAAAAAGAAAAGATGGTTTTAGGGAGAGGCAAAGACAAATAAACCAAAAAGCTCTTTGAAAGATTAAAAGCCTTTTGTCGCATGTCTTTACTGATCAAAAAATATGTTAAGCCCTAACTTGGTGTTATCAATAATCTGTAGATTAATCCATGTTATGGAGAGGTATCGCTCTAGATGAGTCAAAAAAAAGATATATCAGATTCAAAATGTTCAGAGTGTTATGAAGCTCTTGTGAAAATTGGTGCG
Source organism: Paracoccaceae bacterium (assembly GCA_029242355.1). Lineage (GTDB taxonomy): Bacteria > Pseudomonadota > Alphaproteobacteria > Rhodobacterales > Rhodobacteraceae > JAYZEV01. The sequence goes on from JAQWUC010000020.1 coordinate 3,622, forward strand.
ATTAACACTGATAAAGCTCAACTTCTTGTCTTGCAACAGTTGGATACTCTTTTAAATTCTATAAATTCTAGATTTACTAATGAAAACATAATGATGCGAATGTGGTGGCAATCTAAACTACTAGTGGGTAGAAATGATTCTAAGAAAGTAGGTCTTTATATCCATGGTGGTGTTGGAACTGGTAAATCAATGTTAATGGATATTTTTTACAATGAAATTCGCTCTAAGAATAAATTGCGCACGCACTTTTACAGTTTTATGCAAGACACGCATGACGATATTAATCGGACAAGGGCTAAGGGCATTAGTAACCCAATTGGTGTTGTTGCCGCCAACATAGCAAAAAGGGTATCAGTGCTTTGCTTTGATGAGTTTCAGATCATGGATATTGCTGATGCAATGATTGTTGGAAGATTATTTTCAAAATTAATTGAAAAAGGAACTTTTATAGTCACAACATCAAATAGGCACCCAAATGATTTGTATAAGAATGGATTAAATAGACAACTATTTCTTCCTTTTATAGAAGTTCTAAAAGGCAGATTACATATTGTTGAGTTAAATGCACTTATGGATTATCGGCGAGAAAAGTTGTCTGGTTGCCAAATATATTTTGCACCGATAAACGACGCCACGCAAAACGGGTTTAATAAAATTTGGAAGTCTATGGTAACTGTGGCTCCCACTACTCTTGAGCTCAAAGTCAAAGGCCGAACCATTCGTTTGGCACAATATTCTAATGGGGTTGGCCGAAGTTCATTTAATGAGTTGTGCGGATCTGCTTTGGGAGCTTTAGATTATCTAAAAATTTGCGAAAGTATTAAAGTTTTATTTATTGAAGGTATACCCATTATAGGTGAAATGGGCACGGATACAGCAAAACGATTTGTTACCTTAGTAGATACACTTTATGAAAATCGAATAAAAATTATCTGCCTTGCGGAACATATGCCAGAGAATCTTTATATAGGCGGCAATGGATCGTTTGAGTTTGAACGCACTATTTCACGCCTCTATGAGATGCAAAGCGAGGAATGGATTGCTGGAATGGATGTTTAAATATAATTAGATTCTTCTTCCTCTCAGTTTCTTTTTACTTCGGCGTCCCAATTTTTTTGGTAAAGTAAGAGGTTTGTTTTCATACTGTATTAAATTAAATAGAAGACTGCCTGAAATCGGGTTTGCTTTCGTAAGTTTAACTAAGACACTTGCTCCAATGTTGAAACTTATTCTTGAAGACCGTCCAATCAACTTGTTTTTTTCATTATTTAAATTGAACTTCTCCCCATTTAAGCATGAAATTGGGATTAAACCATCTGCCCCTGTCTCCATCAGCCGAACGAATATACCTGATTTGGACAATCCACTTATTCGGGCTGCAAATTCGCTTCCTAATCGATCTTTTAGGAATGATGCTAGATATCTATCTCGAGTAGCTCTTTCTGCTAACATGGATCTGCGTTCTGTCTTACTAAGTTGCTCTCCTACCTTCAATAGTTCTGAGTGATCCTTTAGCTTTAAACCCTCATCCCAATTGTGAATATGGATTAGTGCCCTATGAATTAAGATATCAGAGTATCTTCTAATAGGTGATGTGAAATGAGTGTAGGAAGGTAAACTTAATCCAAAGTGGCCTTGGTTTTCAGGAGAATAGTGTGCTTGTGACATTGCGCGTAATATCGTCATGCTAATTAGCTCACTGCAGTTCTCTTGCTTAGCTTTTTGTAACAAGTGATTCAAATCTTTACTCCTAATCCTTGCTCCCGTATTAAGATTCACATTTAGCGATTTAGCTATTGTTTTCAAACTTATAAGTTTTTCAAAAGTGGGAGGTTCATGAACACGGTAAAGGAAGGGTAACTTATTTTTATGAATTGTTTCTGCAGCACAAACGTTAGCTATTATCATGAATTCTTCAACAATTTTATGTGACTCAAATCTTTCCTTAGACCGTAGCGTTCTGATTTCACCAACACTATCAAACAGGATTTCTTGCTCAATGAGTTCGAGTTCAAGGGGTGCCCTATGCTTGGTTTGTTGTTCTAAAAGTTTGTATGCTGCATGGAGAGGTCGGATAAGATTTTTTAACTTGCTCTTCTTGTTAGAATCATTGGAATTGTCAATTATGGTTTGAGCCTCTTCATAAGAGATAGTGAGTTCGTTTTTTATTATGCATCTAAAAAAATTATGTGAAGTTTTTTGACCTAATTTGTTTAACCATATTTTTACAACTAACGCTGCTCTGGGTTTTCCTTCTTTTAGTGAGCATAAGTCGCCTGATAAGATATCTGGAATCATAGGGACTACGAGGTCTGGAAAATATGTTGAATTCCCTCTTCGTAGTGCTTCTAAGTCAAGTTCGCTCCCTTGCAAAATATATTTTGCGACGTCAGCAATTGCTACCCAAATAATATAACCACCAGGATTATCTAGATCTTTCATGGCGCAGATTGCATCGTCATGATCTCTGGCATCATTTGGATCTATTGAAATGAACGGTATATTTGTTAAGTCATTAGGATTTTCGATCGAAATATTTGCGCGTTGTTGCGCTTTTTGAAGTACTTGGTCTGAAAATTTATCTGGAATTCCGTACTCGTTAATTGCAATCATTGATGCTAGATTTGTTGTTGTTGGATTTCCAAGATTACGAATTAGATTTACACTTTGCTCAGCACTCTTTCTTCTAGTTTTATTTATTTGTGCTTCGACGAGGCTTCCATCAAGGGCTCTTATATTATTTTCATACACCTTGAACTGTTTCTTGTTTCTCTTTTCGGTAGGAATAAGAATAGTTCCAGTGTTTGTTTTTTTAAAAATTCCAATTATTTTTTCAGGAGCGCTATTAATTTTACGAACTAATTTACCAATTAGTAAAGCCGTACCCGTTTTTGGATCTTTGTTGGTAATAACACGAGCTAGAATTTTATCGCCAACAGATACTGGAGGGTGATCATTAAATATTACTGTTTTCGACGGTCGATTTTCTAAGGCTCTTTCTGGAGCTATTTCACCCTCTACCTCACCCACGCGGTTAGCAACCGTGATAACTACTAATTCAATTTTATGGCCTTCAATTTCTCGAATCACTAGCTTGCATCTCAACTATTTCTTTTTTTTGCGAGCGGATGGTTTCTTTTGTTTTGTCACTTTATCATTAATTAGCTGGATAGCTTCCTCTAGGGTTATATTTTCAGGAGACGTTCCTTTGGGTAGGGTTGCATTTATCTTTTTCCATTTTACGTAAGGCCCGTATTTTCCATCCATTACGTCGATCATGCCTGAATCAGGATGTTCACCGAGTTCACGCAAGGATTTTGCGACTGAATAACTTCCTGCACTCTTAATTTTTTCTTCTAATATCTCGACTGCTCTATTCATACCAATGGTTAATATTTCCTCTGGATCTGTAAGATTTGCGTAGATACGTCCATGTTTTAAATATGGACCGTATCGACCAATAGCTGCTTCTATCAGAACACCGTCAGTTGGGTGTGGTCCAATTTGTCGGGGTAATGCCAATAATTTTAAGGCCTTATCAAGGTCTACTGTTTCGATATCCATTCCCTTAGGAATTGATGATCTAGGAGGTTTTACTTTGGGATCTACTTGGTCTCCAAGCTGTACATAAGGACCAAAACGCCCATTTTTCAAAGTAACAGAATTGGCCTTATTTTCTGGATCCTGGCCAAGAACTTTTTCTTCTAAGGTTTCTGACTTTTGATCTCTGTTCTGAGAACTAAGAGGTCTTGTATATCTGCAGTCAGGATAATTAGAGCAACCAATGAATGCGCTACCTGATCGAGAAGTTCTCATAGACAGCCTGCCTTCATTGCAGGTTTTACATAATCGAGGGTCTGTTCCATCTTCTACTGATGGGAAAATGTGAGGTTCCAAAACTTCATTTAATTTTTCAAGAATTTCTGTGATGCGCAAATCCGCAGTGGTTTCAATAGTTTTTGCAAACTCGTTCCAAAAATCAGTTAATATTTGTTTCCAGTTTGCTTTTCCGGCTGAAACTTTATCTAAATTTTTTTCCAGACCAGCGGTGTAATCATATTCAAGATACTTATTAAAATAATTATTTAGAAAAATTGTGACCAACCGGCCTTTATCTTCAGGTACAAGTCTATTTTTTTCTTTTCTCGCATATTCTCTATCTAGAAGAGTAGTAACAGTGGACGCATAGGTGGAAGGTCGTCCGATACCCAATTCTTCCATTCTTTTCACTAAAGCTGCCTCGCTGTAACGAGGAGGAGGCTGTGTAAAATGTTGCGTTGGAGTGATTTTTTTTAGGTTAAGATTCTGTCCTTTCGTGAGGCTCGGTAATCTAGATTCTTCATCACTATTTTTTTCATCATCTCTGCCCTCTGCGTATATTTTGAGAAAACCGTCAAAGAGCATTACTTGTCCTGAGGCTCTCAAACTAGTGGATTTTTCTTTATTTATAATGTCAACAGAAGTTGCTTCAAATTTAGCACTTTCCATTTGCGATGAAACTGTTCTATTCCAAATTAGTTTATAAAGCCCAACTTGAATTTTATCCAGCTCAGGTAGTTTGCTTGGAATTAAATTTATATCAGTTGGTCTTATACATTCATGTGCTTCTTGCGCGTTTTTTGAAGCATTTTTATATATTCTAGGACTTTGGGGAGCATAATTATTTCCGTACTTTTCCTGAATTAGCACACGAACATTATTAGTAGCTTCTGGAGCCATATCTATGCCATCAGTCCTCATGTATGTTATTAATCCGGCTTCATAAAGACGTTGGGCAGTCATCATGGTCTCTTTTGTTCCAAGGCCTAGTTTTCTGCTTGCTTCTTGTTGCAAAGTTGAAGTCATGAATGGTGGCGCAGGATTTCTATTCTTAGGTGTAGAATTTATTGAACCAACTGTAAAAGCAGTATCTTTGATTGTTGCACAAATATTAGTTGTTTCTTGCTCTGATCTTATTGTCATTTTTTCAATTTTTTTGTTATCAAACAACGATAGTTTTGCGGTTAAAGTCTCTTTCGATTCCTCCTCAAAAAGAGTTTCAATTGACCAATATTCTTCTGAATTGAATGCTTCGATTTGCATTTCTCGTTCAACTAACAGCTTCAATGAGACAGATTGCACTCTACCAGCTGATCTTCCGCCTAGTCCCGTCCGCCATAATACCGGAGATAAACCAAAACCTACAAGATAATCTAGAGCGCGACGCGCCATATATGCTTCAACAAGAGGCATGTCTATTTTTCTAGGATTTCTCATAGCCTCCAGAACTGAGTCTTTAGTAATAGCGTTAAAGACCACTCGTTCTACGGAAGTTGATTTTTTTACTGCACGCCTTTTCTGGAGTACTTCGAGCAAATGCCAAGAGATTGCTTCGCCCTCTCGGTCAGGGTCTGTTGCTAAAATTAGTTTATTTTGGTCTGCAAGGGCATCGGCTATTGCCTTTATGTTTTTTTGTTTGTTGCCGTCTACTTCCCAATTCATTTGAAAATCGTTATTTGGATCAACTGCACCCTTTTTGCTGGGGAGGTCTCTTACATGCCCAACCGAGGCAAGTACCACAAAATCCGAGCCTAAGTACTTATTAATAGTCTTTGCTTTTGCGGGTGATTCTACCACTACTACGGCCATTTTGTGTTCTCCTGCCTTCTAACATTCTCAATTTTTTTAACCCAAGTGTATTTAGTTCCATTTTTTTTAAACTTTTTAATCCAGAATGAGCACTTCATGAGTTGGGTTGGCTCCCCCCAATTGTTAACCCACTGATAAATAAGGTAGGCTGTCCTACACCTACAGGAACCCATTGACCCGCTTTCCCACAATTTCCGATACCAGGGTCAAGGGATAAATCGTTGCCAACAGCTCGGATCTTGGTCAGTGCAGTTGCCCCATCTCCAATCAAGGTGGCGCCATTCACAGGTTCCTTTACTTTTCCATTAGTTACTCTATATGCTTCTGTGCATGAAAAAACAAATTTGCCGTTGGTGATATCCACTTGTCCACCAGAAAAACCGGTAGCGTAAATTCCATCCTTAAGATTTTCCAAAACATTAGCTGGGTTTTCGTTGCCGCCGAGCATGAAAGTATTTGTCATCCTTGGCATTGGTGCATGTTGATAGCTCTGTCGGCGGCCGTTTCCAGTCGGGTTGACTCCCATGAGCCGAGCATTCTGGCGATCATGCATTAAGCCTACAAGCTGTCCATCCGAGATTAATACATTTCTGGCGCTTGGTGTTCCTTCATCATCAATATTTATGGAACCTCTGCGGTGATTTATAGTTCCATCGTCTACTATAGTAACATTTTTTGATGCAACTTTCTTTCCCATTAGATCCGAAAAAGCCGAAGTTTTTTTTCGGTTGAAATCTCCTTCAAGGCCGTGACCTACCGCTTCATGTAGCAAAACACCTGGCCAACCTGGTCCAAGGACAACGTCCATTATTCCTGCTGGTGCCGGGATCGACTCTAAGTTTAGGGTGGCGATGCGTAGTGCTTCCTTAACATGTTTTTTCCATGAGCTTGCTTTTAGAAGTGAGATTAAATCAAAGCGACCTCCTGCGCCAGACGATCCGCTTTCACGTCGACCATTTTGCTCTACAATTACGTTAACATTGATTCTAGCCATTGGACGGGTGTCTTCTAAGAGGCTCCCATTTGCACGTAAAATTCTTACTTCCTGAATTGAAGCTCCAAAATTAGCGGATACTTGAACCACTCGTTTATCGAGAGCTCGAGTGTAATCATCAATTTCTTTGAGTATTTCCACTTTTTGGTCAAACGGAGCAGAAATCATTGGATCATCGCTAGAGTAAAGTTTTTTCGAAGTTCTTTCTGGTGCTTGGGTTGTAACGGGTAATCCACTAACTACTAAGGCTACTGTTTTGCCGGCCTCTTTTATTGCTTTTTCACTAAGGTTTGAAGAATGAGCGTAGCCTATAACCTCACCACTAAGTGCACGAAGACCAAATCCTTGTGATGCATTGTAACTCGCATTACGCAATTTCCCATCATCGAAAGATATAGTCTCACCTCGCGTGCTCTCGATGTAAAGCTCGCCATCGTCAGCATTGCTTAGGGAGTGCCGAACTTCTTTCAACGTTTTTTCGTAATCCAAGTGTTCGCTGAATGGATTGAAAGTTGCGACTATTTCACTCATAAAAGATATCTCCTTTTCTTTATAGCACTCTCTATATAAACAGAGTCGAGTTTTGAAAAGATTTATTTCTGCTTGAACAATAAACATGGACTTGATAATTGACTGATGGGTTCTACTTATTACCACGTGAACGATATTTGTCTGACGAGATCTGGGATGACTTAATGAAGTCTGCATACCGCTTTTTAGTAGCAATGAACGAAACGGGAAATGACAATGACACTGATTAAAAATATTTCAAGAGTAGTATTTCTTTTGATAGCAACAACTCTGGCGACCATAACATCAGCTGAAGATCTTTTAGGAGGACTTAATAGTCTTGGGAAACCGACACCTGGTGGAACTAGTTTCCAACCGCCTGCTACTGATTTAGCGCGTGATATTCAATGGTTGGATAACATGCTTTTAATATTCGTGATAGCGACTTCAGTTTTTGTTGTAATTTTACTTGGAATAGTTGCGGTCAAGTTTAACCGCCATTCAAACCCTAGTCCTGCCAGATTTACTCATCATTCAGCGCTTGAAGTTACTTGGACTGTGGTGCCAGTGCTTATATTAATTGTGATTGGATCTTTCTCATTACCAATATTATTTAACCAATTGGAAATACCGGATTCAGAGGTGACGATAAAAGCTACAGGCAACCAGTGGTATTGGAGTTATGAATATCCTGAGCATAAATTTAGTTTTGATGCTTTTATGTTGGAAAGAGAAGAGTTGGCCGAGTATGGATACAAGCCTGATGAGTATTTATTGGCCACTGACTATCCTGTCGTTGTTCCAGTTGGAACAAATGTAAGAATGCAAATAGCAGGTGCTGACGTTATTCACGCTTGGAAAATTCCGGCATTTGGTGTTCATATGGATGCTGTGCCTGGACGTTTGAATGAAACCTGGTTCAATGCCGATAAAGAGGGTGTGTTTTTCGGACAGTGCTCCGAACTGTGTGGTAAAAACCATTCTTACATGCCAATTGTTGTAAAAGTGGTAAGTAAAGAGTTATACGAGATTTGGCTAGACAGTGCCATTACTGAATTTGCAGGGGAGCCCAGAAAGATAGATTTGGCACTTAATAAGTGATAAATGATATATTGAGAATCAGGTAGATTGGGTGTAAATGGTTGACTTACAAGCTAACTTAAATGAAGATTTAGAACCACAAGTTTCAGATTACTTTGAGCTGTTGAAGCCTAAAGTAATGCGATTGGTTGTGTTCACTGCTGCAATTGGATTGTTGGCCGCCCCTTCTTCAGTTCATCCTGTAATCGCGTTAGCCTCTTTGCTGTGCGTAGCTGTAGGTGCTGGAGCTGCTGGAGCACTCAATATGTGGTGGGACTCAGATATCGACTTAATAATGAAACGAACAAGTGGACGACCAATTCCTTCTGGACGTATTAACTCAGATCAAGCACTTGTCTTTGGAACAATTCTCGCAATTCTGTCGATAATTCTATTGGGTCTTTTTGCAAACTTTTTTGCTGCGGCCTTGCTGGCATTCACAATCTTTTTTTATTTAGTTATTTATTCAATGTGGTTAAAGAGAGTCACGCCACAAAATATTGTGATTGGAGGTGCAGCAGGGGCTTTCCCACCAATGATCGGATGGAGTATCGCAACTGGGGGTGTTGGGTTAGAGAGCATTTTAATGTTCTTATTAATTTTTATGTGGACACCGCCTCATTTTTGGACTTTAGCGCTTTTTATGAACCAGGATTATTCTAAAGCTAGAGTTCCAATGCTAACGGTGACGCATGGCATGATCACTACTCGCAAAAACATTATTGCTTATACGATTATTTTGGCAGTTTTGGCATTAATTATAGCTTTCTCTGAGCTAGGGGGCCCATTATATTTTCTTGTTTGTGTTCCACTAAATATAGGATTTTTAATAGGTTCGTTCAAAATTTTTAAGAGAAATGAATCTTTGTCAAAATTAGATAACTTCAGAGTTGAGAAAAAAGTATTTGTATTTTCAATCTTTTATTTGTTTGCGCATTTTGGCATTATTGGGATCGAAACAGTTTTTAAAGTTCTTATTCCCAACTATTTTTTCTGGCCACAAATCTTTTAGGGGAAAACTATGCTTAATAAGAGGCATGAAATATATATGCGTCGCGGAAAGAATAATGCTTGGCTTGGAATAATTATGGGTTGCTTAGTAACACTTATATTTTTGGTAACGATAGTTAAGCTTTCAAGCGGAAATAAAATGCAAGCGTTCGATCATAACTTGCGACCTGAACTGGTAGAGAGTAATAAAAAGAAGTGAGCGGTAAAAGCAAGACACTGTTTTATCTAGTTGCGATGGTAAGTTTCATGGGTGTGGCCTCATTTGCTGCCGTGCCGTTTTACAATTGGTTTTGTAAAGTTACTGGCTACGGCGGCACACCAACTTTAGCGTCAAACAATTCAAATAAAATATTGTCGGATACTATCAAGATAAGATTTGATGGATCAAAAGATACCCATTTAAAGTGGGATTTTATTCCAGTTCAGCATGAAATTGAGATAAAAATTGGTGAGACAGGCCTAGCCTTTTATGAAGCGTATAATCCTACGGATCGTCCCATCGCGGGACAAGCGAGTTATAATGTAGTTCCATTTTCAGCAGGCTCTTATTTCACGAAGATAGATTGCTTTTGTTTTGAAGAACAAGTCCTCCAACCCGGTGAAAGGGTTCAAATGCCTGTAAGTTTTTATGTTGATCCAGAAATTGTTAACGATAGAGAAGCAAAATTTGTAAAGTCCATCACTCTATCTTACACTTTTTACGAAATTGATTTACCAATTGAAGAATTAACCTTAAAGAGTAACCTGTAGTAGTATACTAAAGATTCCAAGGGAATAAAATGGCACATAAAAAAAATCATGACTATCACATTCTACAGCCAAGTATTTGGCCTTTATTGAGTGCTGCGAGTGCATTTGCAATGTTATTTGGAGCAGTTCTTTTCTTTCATGAAAAAGGCCCTGCTGTGATGCTTATAGGCTTTGGATCAGTTTTGTACTGTATGTATGGTTGGTGGTCGGACGTAATATCCGAAAGTAAAGTTGGAGATCATACCCCTGTAGTAACAATTGGACTTCGATATGCAGTTATAATGTTTATTACTTCTGAGGTCATGTTTTTTGTTGCTTGGTTTTGGAGTTTTTTTAAACACGCTTTGTATCCAATGGACGCAATACAAAACGTCTGGCCTCCAGTTGGCATAGAAACTTTTGATCCCTGGCACTTACCTTTAATTAATACTTTAATTTTGTTGTGCTCTGGTTGCGCAGCTACTTGGGCGCACCACGCAATTGCTCATGAAAATGATCGAAAAGGATTAATTTATGGACTAGCGATTGCGATCGCTCTGGGCGCTTTATTTACTGTTTTTCAAGCTTATGAGTATGGTCATGCTGCTTTTGGTTTTTCAGGAAATATTTATGGTGCTAATTTTTTTATGGCAACGGGGTTCCATGGCTTTCATGTTTTAGTCGGAACGATATTCCTTGCGGTCTGCCTATGGCGAGCACTAAAAGGTGATTTTACGCCACAACAACACCTTGGATTTGAAGCAGCAGCATGGTATTGGCATTTTGTGGATGTTGTGTGGTTGTTCCTCTTTGCTGCGGTTTATATTTGGGGTGCCTAGACCAAGTGAAATTGTGTCTGATTGTAAGTAGGGTGCAATGCATCATAAGCTAATATTCCCAATACTGCTTGGTAGTTTTGGTGTGATTTTTTTCTGTGGACTTGGGATATGGCAGTTACAAAGACTTGCTTGGAAAACTGAAATTTTAACAAATATTGAAATTAAGATAGTTGCTGAGCCAGGTAAACTTCCGGAAGAGCCGAGTGAAGAGAAAGATCAGTACCTTTCTGTCTTAGTGTCTGGAATAGTTCAACCTCAAGAAATTCATATTTTGACATCAATAAAAAATATTGGTCCAGGGTTTTTGGTGATATCCCCACTGGAGTTACCTGGTGGCAAAGTAATAATGGTTGATCGAGGTTTCATCCCCGAGGCTCAAAAAAATGCATTGCGGCGACAAGGTAAAAGCAAAATAATTGGGAATTTGCTTTGGCCAAACGAGATAGATAGTTTTACTCCAGATCCTAATATGGAAAAGAATATTTGGTTCGGGCGTGACTTAAAAATTATGTCAGAACATTTAGGAACTGATCCAGTTTTAGTAATTGCTAGAAGTATTAGTCCTGTAGATAAGCCTTTGCCTCAAAGGGTAGGAGTGCATATAGCTAATAATCACTTAAGTTACGCGATTACCTGGTTTTCGTTAGCTTGCGTTTGGTTTGGGATGACAATTTTATTAATTAATCGTATGAAAAAACATCAGGTTTAATTTTAGGGTTTTATGATGCAATATGTTTCAACCAGAGGTCAAGAGGAAGAGCTAAGTTTTCAAGAAGTGCTACTCTCGGGTTTAGCTAGAGATGGTGGATTATATTTACCAAAAATTTGGCCTCGACTAAGTGACGATCATATCTCCTCTTTTGAAAGATTGTCATATCAGGATATAGCTTTTCACGTCATGAAGCCCTTCACGGGCGACGCATTTTCAGACGATGAATTCAAATTAATGATAGATACGGCTTATTCCAGTTTTGATCACGAAGCTATTTGCCCTTTGGTTAAACTTTCAAAAAATCATTTCTTGTTAGAACTGTTTCATGGACCCACGTTGGCCTTCAAAGATGTTGCTATGCAGCTAATTGGGCAAATGTTTGAAAATGTGTTACGAAAAAGAAATATAAGAGCAACTATTGTTGCTGCAACTTCAGGTGACACTGGGTCAGCAGCTATGGCAGCATTTGAAAAGAGTGATTTGGTGGATGTATTTATTTTATTTCCAAAAGGCAGGGTCTCGGATGTTCAGCAGCGACAAATGACAACTTGGGGTCGGTCAAATATTCATGCACTGGCGGTAGAAGGTAATTTTGATGATTGTCAATCATTGGTGAAACAAATGTTCAATGATCATCAGTTTCGAGATACTATTAAGTTAACAGGAGTAAATTCAATAAATTGGGCTAGAATTATGTCGCAAATTGTTTATTATTTTACGTCTGCTGTTTCTATTGGTGCGCCGAAATGCAACATAAACTTCACTGTTCCGACGGGAAATTTTGGTGACATTTTCGCGGGCTATGTGGCAAAAAAAATGGGACTCCCTATTGATAAACTTGTAATTGCATCAAATCAAAATGATATTTTACATCGAACACTGGTGACAGGTGAATACAGGAAACGAGATCTAAAGCAAACAATAAGCCCTTCAATGGATATTCAGGTTGCTTCAAATTTCGAACGCTTGCTTTTTGAACTATACGATGGGCAAGTCAATTTTATAAAAAAGGCGATGCACGAATTAGCTCAGGAGGGAGTCTTTAAATTGAGTCTTGAGGCGCTAAATATTTTCAGAGATGATTTTCTTAGTGGTACCACATCAGAGGAAATGACCAGTGAAACAATTAAAAAGACCTTACATGAATTTGGGGAGCTTGTTTGCCCACATAATTCGGTTGGTTTGGCAGTAGCAAATGGGTTTCGAAAAATTAATGATTCTGTCTCTATGATTACGCTGGCAACTGCCCACCCATCAAAGTTTCCTGGTTCGGTAAAGGCATGTACGGGCGTGACTCCAATGTTGCCTGAACGCTACCATGACCTTTATTCAAGGGAAGAGGTGTTTTTATCCGTAAAAAATGATTTTAGGGAAATTAAAGAAATTATCGCTGAAAGGACATCAGTTTGACAATCAGATCGCAGACACTTGCTAACGGGTTTACAGTAGCAACTGAATTTATGCCAAATTTTGAAACAGCCGCATTGGGTATTTGGATAAGAGCAGGTGGTAGGCACGAGACTCAAGAACAAAATGGTATAGCACATTTTTTGGAGCATATGGCGTTCAAGGGAACGAATAGTAGAACATCATTTGAAATAGTCGAGGCCATAGAAAATGTCGGCGGTTATATTAATGCATACACAAGTCGAGAAATAACTAATTATTACTGTCGAGTTTTGTCGGAAGATGTTCCCTTAGCCATGGATGTGATTTCTGATATCGTATTAAATTCAACAATTGCGCAAGCGGAGGTTGATATTGAGCGGGGTGTGATTTTGCAAGAAATAGGACAATCGAATGATACACCGGATGATATAATTTTTGAATGGCTTCAAGAGACAGCATACCCTGATCAACCGTATGGGCGTTCAATATTGGGTCCAGCTACTAATGTAAAAAATTTTTCACGAGAGGATTTAGTGAAATTTACAAAGACGCATTATAGCCCTAATAGAATGATCTTATGTGCGGCTGGTGATGTTAATCATGACGACTTAGTAACCTTAAGTGAAAAGTATTTTTCTATATTACCAAAAAAGATAGAAACAAAAATTGCTCCTGGTATATTTGTAGGTGGAGAAATGCGCGTTAATAAGGATTTGGAGCAAGCTCATTTTGCTCTCTCATTTAAGTCTTCTGCAATAAAAGATAAGGATATTTTCGCCGGTCAAATATTTGCTGTCGCCATGGGTGGAGGAATGTCTTCAAAACTTTTTCAAGAGATAAGAGAGAAACGTGGTTTATGTTACTCTATTTTTTCTTCAATTGACGCGGGAAGTGATACTGGGGTGTTTACAGTCTATGCAGGAACTAGCGAAGAAAAATTGAATGAACTTTCAAATGTGGTAATTGATGAACTTCGCCGTAGTATCGAAATGATTTCTCAAACTGATCTTGATAAAGCTAGAGCGCAAATTAAGGCTGGTACGTTAATGGGGTTAGAAAGTACCTCTAATAGATGTGAAAGATTAGCGAGAACACTTTCGGTTTGGGGCCGAGTTATTCCTTTATCTGAAACAATAGATAAAATTAATAACGTAACTCTTTTAGATCTTCGTAGCTTTGCAGAGAAAATTTTTTTAAAACCACGACCTGCTCTTGCACTTTACGGGCCAATAGAAAAGGCGCCAAGTTTAGATGAACTCATAAATAGATTAGATTCTTGAGGCGAAAGTTTTGTGGAAAAGACAAGATCTAAATATTAACACTGAACGTTGCTATTTAAGACTTCCCCAATTGGGTAATTTTGAGAGCTGGGTAAATTTACGAAAAAACAGTGAAGACTTCTTATCTCAATGGGAACCTGAGCGCGATAGGAACTTTTATTCTTTAAGCTTATTTAAGGCTCGTGTTAAGTGGGCTAAACAAAATTTTAAAGAAAGAAAAGTCAT
>JAQWUC010000021.1 GCA_029242355.1 Paracoccaceae bacterium
ACGCAGTATATTGATAACATTCAAACTATGTCCAATGGTGAAATAGAAGTTGAGATGTTTTATGCATCTTCAGTCGTAAAATCACCAGAAACTTTTGACGCTGCGGCAACAGGTATTCTGGATTGTGACATGACGGGTGGAAGTTACCAGACTGGTAAGAACCCTGCGTTTCAATTTGTAGGTGATATCATGGGTGGTTATGCAACACCTTACCAACAGCTGTCATGGTTGTATTATGGCGATGGTCTGGCGGCAGCGCAAAAGCTCTATAATAAATATGACATGCAGTTAATCGGATGGTGGGTTTATGGTCAAGAATCATTTGCGTCATCAAGACCAATCAGAAATGCTGATGATTTCAAGAATTGGAAATTCAGATCACCTCCGGGAATGGAGACAGTGATTATGGCAAAGCTTGGTGCTAAGCCAATCGTAATGGACTTTACTGAAATCTTTACAGCGCTAGAAACAGGAATTATTGATGGCGCTGATGCGTCTGGACTTGCAAACAATGTTGGACTAGGACTTTACGACATCGTTAAGCATGCAAACTTTCCTGGCTTTCACTCAATGCCTTCCGACCACCTAGCTTGTAATAAGGCTGTTTGGGACGCAATGCCAGAATCTCATCAGCGTATAATGAATGTTGCGATGGAGTCTTTAGCTCTGCAAACAGCGTTGACTTTTGAAAAGAAAAATGCAGAAGCCGCTGCTATGTTGAAAGAACAAGGTGTGACACTTTGGGAATGGTCAGCAGAAGACCTTGGTAAGTTCAGAGCCGCATCACAAGCAGCATGGCCTGAGTTTGCTACAACGCCAGAAGCAAAAGCTCTAGTTGCAAGTCACATGGAGTACCTTACTCAGCTTGGTCTAGTTAAGTAATTGACAAAAAAGATAGGGACGAGATCCATGATTTGGATCTCGTCCCTTATTTATTCGATGTAAATTGAAGAGTATGGTGATTAAGCGCACACTGCACATACAATAAAAATTATACGTTGCCAGGCAATTTCTTGCTTGGGATGGGAGAGAAAAATTGGACGATAAAAATATAAATGTTTTAAAAGAAATCATCTGGCCTGCAATTTTTATTGCTGGCCTTTCTTTCGTAATATCCGTTTTTCCTCGTTTCATTATAACTTTTGGATGGGCGTCAGATGATTTTCTGTCAATTTACACTGGATCTATTGGTTTTGTAGACTTGGTGGTGGTATTAATAATAGTTGCCTCACTTGTTTTGGGAACCATGATGGTTAAACACTCTGAGAATGAAGTAGCACCAGAAAATTTCTTTGATAAATTTGCTTTATTTCTTGGAAGAGTAACTATGTTGCTTGTTGTGTCGCTAGTTACGGCGATGCTAATTGAAGTTGTTCTAAGGTACGTTTTTGAAGCACCAACTGTATGGGCTAATGAACTTTGCTTGTGGATGTCGGGATTTGTATTTTTATTGTCTGGCCTGTACGCGATGCAGCAAAGAAATCATATTAGAATTTATCTTTTGTACGATATTCTCCCAAGAAATTGGCAAAGAACATGCGACACAATCTCAGTATTACTCATATTATTCTTTGCATTTTCTATGGTCTATGGAGGATTTGGAGAAGCGCAAGCTAAATTTTTAAGATGGGAAACCTTCGGCACCTATTGGGATCCACCTTTACCTGCAACAATAAAACCGACTATTTTGATAGCGGTTGTTCTAGTTGCAGTACAGGCCCTTGTGAATCTGGTAGCAGATTGGAATAAAGAACCCGAAAATCACTCAGTGATAGATGAGGAAGAAGTAGAGTCCATAATTCAGCAACAAACTCGCAAGGAGACTTCAAATGTTTGATATAGGAACAATATCAATTATCCTTTTCTTTGCGATAATTGTGCTTTTAGCGATTGGAATGCCCTTGGGCCTTGCGTCGGCCACCTTAGCGATTGCGGTGTTGGGAATGAAATTTGGCCCTGATTTCTTGTATGGAAGATTCGGAATGGGGCCGTTGAATATAGTTGCCCAGCGTATTTACGGCATTTTAACAGGTTATGTTTTAATATCGGTTCCACTCTTTATATTTATGGCTAACTTGCTCGAGCGGTCAGGAATCGCTGCAGAAATGTATAGCTCCCTAAATGTTTGGCTTAGTCGAACAAGAGGTGGTATCGCAATAGTGACGTCTATTATGGCGGTTATTATGGCAGCTATGTCAGGAATTATCGGTGGTGAAGTAGTGTTGTTGGGTCTTATTGCTTTGCCTCAAATGCTACGGTTGGGCTACAATCAGAATCTAGCAATTGGGACGATTTGCGCTAGTGGATCTTTAGGAACTATGATTCCTCCGTCAATTGTGTTGATTATATATGGACTAATCACGGAGACTTCTATTAAGGCATTATTCACTGCTAGCTTTATTCCTGGCTTTATGCTTGCCAGCTTTTTTATTGTTTATATTATCATACGTACTCAATTAAGACCTGAAGATGCACCGCTACCAGAGCCAGGACCAGATGAGGTGGAATCAGGGGAAAAAACAAAATTATTTTTGACGTTCTTAGGAACAGTTTTTGCTGGCTTTTCCACACTTTTATTCTTACGGGTTTTGTTTTTTACAATTACAGGACAAAACGCGGTGAAGGAAGGTGTAGACCTTATCACGCTTGGTACGCCCGATTATATTGTCAAGTTTGGAATTTTTTTAGGGATTGCCTTTGTTTTTTTAGCATTTATGGGTTTAGAGCGAGTCAAGACATCCTGGAATATGGGGAAAGGTCTTGTGGCGCCAATTATAGTCATAGGAGTAGTTCTTGGTTCAATTTATGGCGGCATTACGGGCATCACCGAAGCTGCGGGAATGGGTGTTATAGCTGTAATGATTCTGACGATTATTAGAAGAGAATTTACCCTTCCGCTTCTCTGGGACAGTTTGAAACGAACTTTGAAGTCCACTGGAACTATAATCTGGATAACGATGGGGGCGACTGCCCTTGCCGGAGCCTATACTATCGCTGGTGGTCCAGCTTACATCGCAAATATGATTGTTGGTGCTGAAATGCCCACTATGTTAGTCATTTTTATTATGATGCTTATGTTTCTTTTTATGGGTGCTTTAATGGATTGGGTCGGTATCGTGCTATTAGTTATGCCTGTATTTCTTCCCATCGTTCTAAAGCTACCGGTTGAAGAACTTGGCTTTTTTGGAGCTTCCTTAGAATCTAAGTACGTTGCTATTTGGTTCGGAGTGCTATTTTGTATGAATATGCAGGTGAGTTTCTTATCGCCACCATTTGGCCCGGCCGCTTTTTACCTTAAATCAGTTGCTCCTCCGCATATATCATTAACTGATATTTTTAAAGGGTTTCTACCTTTTATTGCGATACAGTGTTTGGCGTTGTCCATTCTGGTTTGCTATCCATCTATAATTACAATTTTGTTATAACAAGTTTCAAAGTATCATATTTGTGATTTTATGAGTGACAATGAAAATACCATAAAAAGGCCAACGATTGGGTTCGTTGGCCTCGGTCTGATGGGGTCTGCTATGGTAGAGCGACTTCAAGAGCTTAAATACGAGGTCAGGGTTTTAGCAAATAACTCTCGAACCAATATAGAGGCAGCGGTAAAGCGAGGAGCAGTCGAAGTGTTTAGTGGCTTTGAGCTGGCTACTGAAAGTGCTATCGTAATGATTTGTGTTAACACTTCTGAAACTGTTGAAAAGCTTATTTATGGAAGCAACGGTATAAAGAAGGGTGTGAAAAAAGGTTCGATAATTATTGATTTTGGAACCTCTAAACCTCTCTCGACCAAGAATATTGCAAATGATCTAAAAAATATTGGGGTTGGTTTCGTAGATGCTCCCCTTGGAAGGACACCATTCTTTGCGCGGAAGGGTAAATTAAATATTATGGGGGCGGGTCAAAAGGACGATTTTAACAATGTAAAGCCAATTCTTGATGATTTGGGCGAAAATGTTTTCTATATTGGTCCTTCGGGATCTGGGCACTCTCTGAAGTTAATAAATAACTTTATGTCTATGACGACTGCTTCAGCTATGTCACAGGCATTCGCTGTGGGAGATTTGGCCGAAATTCCACGAGAGACTTTGTACAAAATTTTGGCTGCAGGTCCACTCCATTCTGGAATGATGGATTTTATCAAGGAGCAGGCGATTGCTGGAAACATTAAACTGGAATTTGCGGTAAAGAACGGCCTTAAAGACGTTAGTTACTTTGATGATATGATAAATGATCTAGGATTTAAGTCTCATATCTCTTTTGCCACTAAAGAAACATTAATTGCTGCGAACGCGGACGGTTGGGGAGACAAAATGGTCCCTGAACTTGTAGACTACTTTTCGAAATCGTCAGATAAATAAACTTTTATTATTTCTTCAAATGTATTTTCACTTTTGAAACCTAGAGTAGTGGCTCTCACAGGGTCAAAATCACGGGGCCAGCCATCTACAATTTTTGTGATCTTATGGTCAGTCTTGTGTTTAATCTTTGCAATGACTTCGTTGCCAGCAACCTTTCGAAGGGCATCAATTTGTTCCTCTACGGTACAAGAAACGCCAGGCATATTTAAGCTTCTACGGGATTCTAGTTTTTTTAGGTCCATAGTGCCAGCGTGGGTAAGAAAATGGGTTGCTGACCGTGGCGAGGCATGCCAGTGACGTACTTGATCTGATACTGGCAGAATGGCTTCCATATTGTTTAACGGCTCTCTAATTATCCCAGAGAAGAATCCTGATGCAGCTAGGTTTGGTTTTCCTGGTCGAACGCAAATGGTTGGTAATCTGATAGAAATCCCATCAATAAATCCTTTACGACTATAATCCGAAATTAACATTTCAGTTATTGCTTTTTGTGCTCCATAAGAAGTTTGCGGTGCACACAAAAACTCATCGCCTATTTTATCAGGAAAGGGAGCTCCAAACACAGCTATTGATGAAGTGAAAATTATTTTTGGTTTATACTCCCCTTCGCTTTCTTCACTAATTACTCTTAATTCCTCGAGAAGATTCCAACTTCCATGTGCATTGGTGTGCCAGCCTTTGTTGAACTTTTCTTCAGCTTCTCCCGAAACTATTGAAGCGAGATGATAAATAATGGCGGGCTTCTCTGAAGCCAAAATCTTAGCTTGGTCAGCTTTTGATATATCGCCAGAAAAGATTTTTACTGGTATCTTTGCAAAAGGTTTTTCTGCATCAATTATATCGTATAAAATTAATTCGGATAATGGATGTACTGGAGAGTTCCCATCCAAAAGCCTTTGGATAAGTTTTTTGCCAACCATTCCTGCTGCGCCAATAACTAAAACTTTCATTTTACCTCTCTAATTTTACTAATGCTTAAGCCGCTCGTGTTGTGGTTTATGCTACATTCACTAAAAATTGTAAAATAGTGGGATCAAAATGTCTACGTTCTCATAATAATACATATAACGTTAAGTGGAATCTTTCGTTGAGAAAAATTGCTGAACTGTTTTTAGAGCAACTAAGTTTTTAACACTTGAGTTAAAAATTTTTAAATGTTCTGAATTTAAATGGTGCTTAAAAGCTTCTTTACTTTCATAAATTTCATAAAGAAAAATAGTCTTGGATGAATCTCGAGGTATTAGTACATCAAACCTAAGACAACCTGATTCTAGTCGTAATGATTTCGCGGCATTTTTGTTCATATGCTGTAAAAAGCTGTTCATCATTTCTTTTGAGTGCAGTTGAAACTCAACAGTTATAATGTATTGCTCTGCCAATATTTTCTCCTGACTTTTAAGCCCGTTCTTTCATCAATCTGGTGACTCGAAATCATGTTAAATATTTCTAAAAACATTATCTTAATATAAATTATAAATGGCTACCAAGTAATTCTTTGCTTACTGAAATTATAATTAGTTAAATAGATGTAAACAGCGGTTTATCAATGTCATTATTTCATCTAAACTTTATGTAGCACCCTAAAAATGCAATTACGATGAGTTAGCTTATTCTGCTTAATGGCGGTGCAATCAATTTAATGGCGGTGTAATCAATGGTTGACAAATTTTTATATCAAGAGAGATCGATGAGCGCGATTTTTCTAATGTGTGCTGCTGTTTTCTGTTTTACTCTAATTGACTCTTCAGCAAAATGGTTGGCTACAGCAGGTTTCATATCACTACAAGTGACCTTTGTACGATATTTAGGTCATTTTTTTTCATCAATAATAATTTTTTGGCCACAGGAAAAAAGTCAGATATTTAATTCAAAAAGTCCTTATGTTCAGATAGCGCGCGCGGTTATTTTAATGGTTGGTACGTTTTTTAATTTCCTAGCCCTTAAGTATTTATCCTTAAATATTACAGTTGCTATCTTCTTTGCGGCGCCTTTGGTCGTTTCAATTCTGAGCATTCCAATTCTTGGTGAAAAAGTGCCATTGAAAAACTTTTTTGCTGTTTTGGTAGGTTTTTTGGGTGTGCTCATTATTATTCAACCTGGCAGGGTTGGTTTTCAATTCGAGATGCTTTATTCGCTAGTTGCCTTATTTTGTGCTTCTATGTATTTTATTTTGACAAGAGTTGTAGCAAAAGTTGATTTAAATTCTGTTAGCCAAATTTATTCAAGTGGTATTCCAACTTTGTTGCTTCTTCCATTTGCACTCTATTATTGGGTTTGGCCTAGTAGTTATTTCGAATTATTGGCAATGGCAGTAATGGGCCTAGCAGCTACTTCAGGACATTCTTTCACGACTGTTGCGCACAGTTGGGCTAAAGCTTCGACACTTGCGCCGGTAATATATGTCCAATTAATTTTTATGACAGCAATCAGTTGGCTTATGTTTGATCATCTACCAACAATCAATACCATCTTTGGGACCATAGTAATAATTCTGACTGGACTTTACCTCTTGGGATTAGAGAAAAGATCGAGAACTGATTTGAACTAGTATCCAGCGTATTAAAGTCAACCTCTACCAATGTATGGCATAGTCGACGCCATTACGGTTACAAATTGTACGTTTGCCTCTAAAGGTAATTCCGCCATATGCAAAACTGTTTTAGAGACATTGCTGGGATCCATGGTTGCTTCTGCTTTTATAGTGCCGTCTGCCTGAGGCACACCGATTGTCATTTGGTGTGCCATGGGGGTAAGAGCATTGCCTATATCTATTTGTCCACACACAATACTATAACGACGACCATCAAGTGAGATACTTCTCGTAAGACCAGTTATAGCATGCTTAGTGCTAGTGTATGGTGCTGAACCAGGTCTTGGAACATATGAAGACACTGATCCGTTATTAATTATTCGGCCACCTTGTGGCTTTTGATTGCGCATAGTTTTAAAGGCTTCTTTGGCGCAAAAAAAGGATCCATTAAGGTTGATGTTTACCACCTCTTTCCAGTCTTCAACATTTAATTCATCAATTGTTTGACTTGGTTTAGCCAGCCCCGCGTTGTTAAATAGAACATCAACGCGACCAAATGTATTTATAATAGTTGAAAAACCATCCTCCACAGCTTTAAAGTCGGAGACATCACACTTCACGCAAATCGCTTCTTTATGATTTTGGGCTGTCTCTTCAAGTGTTTCTATACGGCGTCCCATCAAAGCAACTTTCCAACCTCTATCCAGAAATAATCTTGCAGAGTCGCGCCCCACACCGCTTCCAGCCCCAGTAATCACAATCACTTGATTTTTGTTCACCATTTTTTCCTCTAATGATTATCCCGAGATAAAGTGTCTCGAACCTTTTGGTATTTTGTTGCTATCTCCAAACAACCACCCTCGGCAAGTTGTCCTACGTGACTTCGGTAGATTTCTTCCCACGGTGTATGATTTATAATTTCTGGAGCGACCCAATTTTTCTTTCGTGTTTCCCATTCTTCGCTTGGTACTAAGGCATTCATTTCGGATTTATTTAGATCAAGGAGAACCCGATCTCCAGTTTGCAGAAATGCGAGACCTCCACCAACTACTGATTCTGGGGAGGCATTTAAAATAGACGGGCTTTCGGAAGTTCCCGATTGTCTCCCGTCTCCAACTGTCGGTAAATGATTTATACCCTCCTTAACCAATTTGTCTGGTGGCAACATATTCACCACTTCAGCAGAGCCAGGGTATCCAACGCATCCTACTCCCCGAATGAAAAGAACTGATTTATCGTCAATTTCTAATTCTGGGTCATTTATCCGATCATGGTAATCCTCTGGTCCTTCAAACACTATCGCTTTGGCTTCAAATATTCCTTCTTTGCCTGGTGTCGAAAAAAAGCGTTTCTGAAAGTCTTCTGAGATGACCGATGTTTTCATGAGTGCACTATCAAATAAATTTCCACTTATAACTAAAAACCCTGCATTTTCCCGCACTGGCTCTTTACAACTGGCGATTACATTTAAGTCCAAGCTTCGCTTACCTTTAAGATTCTCGCCTAAAGTTTTTCCGGAAGCAGTCATTGCATCAGTATGAAGCTTATTTTCTGACGCCAACTCTCCCATCACTGCTGGCACACCTCCAGCGCGGTAATAAGATTCTCCCAGATACTTTCCTGCAGGTTGCATGTTGACGAGTAGTGGGACATCAAATCCATGAGTTTGCCAATCCTTAACATCTAATTCTACTCCTACATGTCGTGCAACCGCCTGAAGGTGAGGTGGGGCGTTTGTTGAGCCTCCAATAGCTGAATTTACAACGATAGCGTTTTCAAATGCTTTTCGTGTCATTATGTCCGATGGCTTTAAGTCCTCATGAACCATTTGAACTATTCTTTTTCCAGTTTGGTAAGCCATTTCCATTCTTTCTCTAAATGGTGCTGGTATAGCTGCACAACCGGGAAGACTCATCCCCAAAGCTTCCGCTAGGGAATTCATTGTAGAAGCCGTTCCCATAGTATTGCAGTGTCCAAGCGAAGGGGCAGATGCGCAAACTCTTGATATAAATTCTTCATAATCGATTGTTCCGTCAGCAAGTAATCTGCGGCTTTCCCAGACTATCATTCCTGATCCAGCTAACTGTCCGTTCCACCAACCATCAAGCATCGGGCCACCCGAAAGGACAATGGCTGGTAGGTCCACTGTAGCAGCGCCCATCAACATAGCTGGAGTTGTCTTATCGCAACCAGTGGTCAGGACTACGCCGTCTATGGGATAACCATGAATCACTTCTACTAGAGAAAGGTATGCAAGATTTCGATCTAGGGCGGCGGTTGGTCTTTTTCCTGTTTCTTGAATTGGATGAACCGGGAATTCCATTGGTACTCCGCCACCGGCTCGTATACCCGCTTTAATTCTGTCCATAAGAAAAACATGAATTTTATTACATGGCGATATGTCCGATCCAGTTTGAGCTACACCAATAATAGGGTTTTCCCCTTGCAACTCTTCTCTTGTAAACTCTTGGTTAAGATATCGCTCTAAGTATAGTGCCGTCATTCCAGGATTATTTGGGTTATCAAACCATTCTTGCGATCTAAATTTCTTGTTGGCTCTTGTATTTGACATGGTTCTCCTTATTTTTTGTCGTAACTCCAAACAATATCTTAATCGCTCCAATTACTATTTAAAAGCGCTTTTTGCTCCTCCGGATTTTTGTAATTCAAATATTGATCCTGCTTTTTCGGGGGTTGGTAGAGGCATTGACACGGGTACATTGTCCATTCGAGGTGACGTGGAAAGTTCTCCCGTTATTAATCGTTCCTCAAGATCTTTCCAGAATTTTTTTTGTCCCAAACTGTGAATGTATGAAGATGCTCCGAGCAGTGGCCATGCATCCACTGCGTTACATTCGTAAAAAAGTATCATCCTGCTTCTTGTGCTGATATTTGGCGCAGACCCATGTAAAGTACGCGCATGGTGTACTGTCATATCCCCAGCCTTTCCAACTAATTTTACGGCTTTTTCTATTTGAAAGTTAGGATCTTCTGGATCAATAGCACCGCAAAATAGGCCGTTCGAAAAGTGACTTAAAATAGGTCCTTTATGACTTTTAGGAATGACCATGAGAGGGCCATTATCTTCAGTGACATCTTCTAATAACACCCCAAATGCTAAGACATCATCATTGCTGTGTGGATAAAAGGCCCAATCTTGGTGCCACTCTACAGCAGCTCCACCACCCGGCGCCTTGGTGTTTAACTTGCTGGTTTGTAATAGGGTATTTGGTCCTAAAAGGTCTATTAATACAGATGTAATCTTTGAGTTTTTGAGAACCTCCCAAAAATATATATCGGCTTTATGAGGCAACTTTAATCGGGTTAGCTTAGGTTGTTCTTTTGAGTGGCCTTGATCAAGATCAAAAAAATCATCACTTTCGGTTACGGTGCGGGAACTTTCAATCCAATCATAAGTGATTTTTTGCATTGTGGTGAGCTGTTCATTTGATAACGCGTTTTCTACGAGCAAGTAGCCATTCTCTTTATAGAATTTTTTTTGATCTCGATTTAGCATTTTGATTCCTTTGATTATATGGGGCACCTTAAATTTTTCGTAGATTTGGACTATTTGCAATAAGATATTTACACTTTTAGCTCATTTATAGTGAGGCGGTAATACCTCCATCGACAAATATGGTCTGTCCATTTACGAAGCTTGAACTTGGGGCTGCAAGAAAAATGCAGGCTCCAATGAGTTCTTTCACCTCTCCCCATCGCCCGGCTGGTGTTCGCTTTTTTAACCATGCAGAAAAATCAGGATCAGCGACAAGAGCGGCATTCAGCGGAGTATTGAAATACCCAGGCGCAATGGCATTTACTTGAAGTCCTTTGGGAGCCCAATCAGTCGCCATACCTTTTGTCAAGTTTGATACTGCACCTTTAGTTGTGGTATAAGGAGCAATGCCGGGCCGAGCTAATGCTGTTTGAACAGAAGCGATATTAATTATTTTTCCCTTGCCCTCTTTAATCATGTATTTTGCAACAGCCTGCCCAACATTAAAGATAGATGAGACATTTGTTTTCATTAAGAGTTCGAATTGTTCTGGAGGAAAATCTTCTAATGGAGCCCTATATTGCATCCCAGCATTATTAACTAAAATATCTATATTTTCTCCAGTATCATAATGTTCATTTATTTTTTGCGTTACGATAGAATGATCTGTAACGTCAAATTGCAAAATAGAAATTGATTTAAAATTTTTCTTTAAATGATTAGCCGCATCTTTTAATTTTTTTTCGTTTCGACCATTCAAAATAATTTTAGCCCCGGCCTCGGCTAGGCCTTCTGCTAATGCCAGGCCGATACCTTGGGAAGACCCGGTAACTAATGCTACTTTGCCCGTGAGGTCAAATATTTTCATAACCAGCTCCTTAAAATTTAATTTCTTATTGAAGTCCTTTTGGTTAAGAACTTAATGTAGTGTTACAAATTTAAATGTGTCTTTCGAGTCGCAAGCATATAGGTAGAGGATACCGGATAACAATGGAAGCAATTTACATACATAAAGAAAAAGATTTGCGAATAGACAGTGTTGAGATCCCGTCCATTAATCCTGACGACATTAAAGTTAAGATTGAAAGAGGAGGTATCTGTGGATCTGATTTGCATTACTATAATCACGGAGGATTTGGAACCAATCGCTTGAAAGAACCGATGATTTTGGGACATGAAGTATCAGGTACCGTTACCAAGATTGGTTCGAACGTTTCTGGGTTTAAGGTGGGAGATCTAGTCGCGGTGTCACCGTCCCGACCTTGCCAAAGGTGTGAATTTTGTTTGAGCGGTTTGGCCATGCAATGCTTAGATATGAAGTTTTATGGATCGGCAATGCCATTCCCCCATATCCAAGGAGCATTTAGAGAAGTATTAGTTGCGCGTTCGAGCCAGTGCGTTGTTGCTAATGGACTGAGTGCATCTCAAGCCGCAATGGTTGAACCGCTCGCTGTTGTGCTTCATGCTCTGAAACAAGCCGGATCTGTT
The DNA here is from genome assembly GCA_029242355.1 of Paracoccaceae bacterium. GTDB lineage: Bacteria > Pseudomonadota > Alphaproteobacteria > Rhodobacterales > Rhodobacteraceae > JAYZEV01. The sequence continues at coordinate 11,876 of JAQWUC010000021.1, forward strand.
TATGGAAAAAATGTTTTGGTTACTGGTGCTGGGCCAATTGGCTTACTCACAATTTTGGCAGTAAAATCCGCAGGGGCTTCAAATATAGTGGTTACTGATTTATCAGATAAGGCACTGGAAGTTGCCCGTGATCTCGGCGCTTCTGAAACAATTAATGTTTCGAAAGATGAGTTGGTTTTAAGAAAATTTGAGTCGGGCAAAGGATTGTTTGAATTTATGTTTGAGTGCTCCGGATCTGAAGAACCGCTCCTAGGTGCTATAGGCGCAATCAAACCTCGTGGTACGGTAGTTCAGCTTGGTATGTCTGGAGACATGACGGTTCCAATGCAATTTATAACTACGAAAGAAATAACTTTGAAGGGCTCTTTTAGATTTCATGAAGAATTTTCTTTGGGAGTATCTTGTCTTTTAGATGGTTCTATTGATGTCCTTCCGTTACTATCGCATTCAATACCATTTAAAAATGCAATTGAGGCTTTTGATCTTGCAAATGATCGAACGAAGGCTCTTAAGGTTCAACTGGTTTTCTAAGTATTGAACCAATGATTAATTTTGCTCTTGCAGTTTTTTTTCTCATAATCACCCCGGGTCCCGGAGTATTATCAACTGCTGGTATTGGCGCAGCATTTGGATGGGGTACAGGATTAAAATATATTTTTGGACTTTTCTTAGGAACTAATTTGGTTGCCATAGCGGTGATAACCGGTCTTTCTGTTTGGGTAATTTCTAATCCAGTTTTGAGATTGTCCTTGCTATCTTTGTCATCCATATATCTTTTATTTTTAGCTTTTAAGATAGCTACCGCTGGCAAAGAGATGACTTTTTCAAGCCCAAATTCAAAGCCTGGTGTTCTAGCAGGGTTTTTATTGCAACCAATTAATCCCAAGGCATATGTTGTTAATACTATACTTTTTAGCGGTTTCGTCTTGTTTCCAGACAAAATTCATTTAGAAATATTTTTAAAATTACTTATTCTCAACACCATATGGATTATTATTCATGTCTTTTGGCTTTTTTTGGGTTTATCACTCAACAAATTGAATTTAGGTCCAAAGGCTACACATAGAATAAACTTTACTTTAGCTTTATTCCTTGTTTTTGTCGTGGTGTTAGCCGTTGTGTCCGCAATTAAGTGAAAGTGTGCTCCAATCAGAGGTTATTATTTTGAGTCCTAAGCAAATAACATTTTTTCCTGAGCAGCGAGTATTAGTTGCCCATCTTGCAATGCTTCTTTTTTCTGTTCTGGTATCTTTATCATTTGTTCTTGGAGCTAAAGTGGCAAACAGCATTGCTCCTCTTGCTATTACTTTTGCTAGATTTTGTATAGCCATGGTTTTAATTGGCGCTGTTTACAGAATGCGCGCAAAGATTTCTTTGTTAGACTTTCAGTCACCGTGGCGATTTCTAATACTAGGATTTTGTATATCGACCTATTTTGTCCTTATGTTTGAAGGTTTGAAAACAGCGCAACCGGTATCAATGAGCGTTGTTTTTACATTAACGCCATTACTCGCGGGGTTTTTCGATTATCTCGTTGTTGGAAGGAAGATGTCAAAATCTGTTACTGTTGCAGTTATTTTGGGAGCGTTTGGCGCTGTCTGGATAATATTTGAGGGCAATTTAAATCGAGTTTTGGATTTTGATGTAGGGTACGGTGAGTTGATTTTTTTCGTCGGTTGTGCTGGTCACGCTCTGTATGCATCGTTGATTCCTCGATTAAATAAAGGCGAAACGCCTCTTGCGCAGACATTGGGAACTTTAATCGCATGCTCATTTATTCTTCTTTTGTTTGGCTCGCAGTCTATTTCAAGCAACGAATGGAAGGATTTGTCACTGTTCGTATGGGCCACTATTTTTTATCTTGCAATCTTTGCAACCGCTTCTTCGTTTTTTCTTATTCAATTCGCAACGAGGCGATTAAGTTCTGTAAAAGTCATGGCATATACTTACGCAATCCCCTTTTGGGTAGCTTATTTCAACTGGTTATTCGGTGGTGGTATGCCTGAAATGAAACTTTTATGGGGTGCGCTCTTGATTGTTTGCGTATTGTTTTTCCTTCTTAATAATAAAGAGTATTAAAGTCTCAGCAAGCGTGTATACATTTCTTTTAAGTGTTTGCTTGCGCGGTGGTCGGGGTTAAAAGATTGCCGTCCAGAAATGAGTTTAATTTGTTCCTCAAAATCTGAATAATGTTGGGTGGTTGCCCAGATTGAAAAAATTAGGTGCAACGGATCCACTTTTGCGATTAAACCTTGAACAACCCAATCGTTGATGACGTTAGATTTTTGTTCAACTAATATTTTTAAGTCAGATTCTATAAAGTTTTTCATGTGATTGGCCCCTTGGAGTATTTCCATAGCAAATAGTCTACTCTCTCTGGGAAATTCATGCGCCATATCAAGCTTTTTTTGGACATAATTAGTTATTTCTGAAACAGGGTCACCATCTGAATTAAGTTCTTTTAGTGGTTTTAACCAGTTGTCTAATAGATTATTTAGTAAAGTTACATGGATGTCTTTTTTGCTTTTGAAATAATACAAAATATTGGGTTTTGAGAGTCCAGATTTAATGGAAATTTCGTCTAATGTAGTTCCATTGTAGCCATGACTTGAAAATGTTTCTAAAGCCGCATCTAAAATGAGATTAATATTTTTTCGCTGTATACGGGTTACTGAATTAGATCTTTTGTGTTGATTAACTGGCTTAGCCATATCAAAATTTTACTTTCTATTTTTTATAAATTATGACGCTTATTTGTTAGGCTTGACCAATAGTTTTAGAGTGAAAACTTGACGATCCTTAGCGCTCGGATATACTGATTTTACCAATTGGTCAAAGAAAATATCGAATCCCTTGTGGTGACTACTTTTTCTTGAGTAATATAAAAGTGGTGAACTTAATTTAATAAGATCTTGAGGAGGAATAATGAGTGAACCAGCGGCTAACTTAAAAATCAATGGAGATCGACTTTGGGATAGTCTAATGGAAATGGCTAAAATCGGTCCCGGAATTGCCGGAGGAAACAACCGGCAAACGTTAACAGATGCAGATGCCCAGGGAAGGAGTTTATTTCAAAGCTGGTGTGATGCTGAGGGTTTATCGATGGGAATTGATCAAATGGGCACAATGTTTGCGATGCGCGCAGGAACAGATTCTGACGCTTTACCCGTTTATGTTGGAAGTCACTTGGATACCCAACCGACAGGTGGTAAGTATGATGGAGTTCTTGGAGTGTTAGGTGGTTTGGAAATAATTAGAACACTTAATGAAATGGATATTAAGACGCGTCATCCTATAGTAATTGTGAATTGGACAAACGAAGAAGGTACTCGCTTTGCACCGCCAATGCTTGCGTCTGGTGTTTTTGCTGGTATGCATTCACAAGATTGGGCTTATGCTAGAAAAGATGCGGAAGGTAAATTTTTTGGTGATGAGTTAAAAAGAATTGGTTGGTGTGGAGATGAAGTAGTCGGTTCTCGAAAAATGCATGCTTTCTTTGAATTACATATTGAACAAGGCCCGATCTTAGAAGCTGAGGGGTTCGATATTGGAGTTGTTACACATGGCCAAGGATTGAATTGGATACAAGTTACATTAACTGGTAGAGAAAGTCATACAGGTTCAACGCCTATGCCAATGAGAAAAAATGCTGGGCTTGGTATGGCAAGAATTACAGAGTTAGTTCATAAAATTGCTATGGAAAATCAACCCCAGGCAGTGGGTGCAATTGGTCAGTGCAACGTTTATCCCAATAGTCGAAATATTATTCCTGGGAAAGTTGTTTTTACGATTGATTTTCGCTCTCCGTCATTTGACACGCAAGATAGAATGGAAGTGGCCCTAACAAAGGGTGCTAATGAAATTGCCTCTGAACTAGGTTTGGAGATTGAAATGGAAAAGGTGGGACATTTCGACCCGGTAACTTTTAACAAAGATTGTGTTCATGCGATTCAAAAAGCAAGCGATAGATTAGGTTACTCAAGTAAGGAAATTATATCTGGTGCTGGTCATGACGCGTGCTGGATAAATAGGTCTGCCCCTACGGCAATGATAATGTGTCCCTGTGTCGATGGATTAAGTCATAATGAGGCGGAGGATATTACTAAAGATTGGTCAACCGCAGGAGCTAATGTACTTTTTCACGCTGTTATTGAAACAGCGGGAATTGTAGATTAAATTTAGGAATACAAGGGAGAAAAAATGACTAAAGTTATCAAAGGTGGAACAATTGTTACAGCTGACAGAGAGTGGAAAGCGGACGTCTTAATAGAAGGGGAGCAAATATCACGGATTGGTCCTGATTTAAAAGGTGAAGAAATCATTGACGCTGAAGGAGCTTATGTAATTCCTGGCGGCATAGATCCTCACACACATCTTGAAATGCCCTTTATGGGAACGACCGCTGCGGAAACTTTTGAGTCTGGCACTTGGGCTGCGGCAGTTGGTGGCACAACTATGTTAGTAGACTTCTGTTTGCCTGGTGCCGATGGGAGTTTAGTAAATGCAGTAAATGAATGGCATCGAAAATCAAGCCCTCAGATTTGTTCAGATATCGGGTATCATATGGCGATCACAGGTTGGTCCGAGGAGATTTTCAATGATATGCCAGAGGTTGTAAAAATGGGTGTAAACTCGTTTAAACACTTTATGGCTTACAAAGGTGCTTTAATGATTGAAGATGACGAGATGTTTGCATCGTTTAAAAGATGTGCATCGATTGGAGCTCTTCCGATGGTTCATGCAGAGAATGGAGATATTGTTGCAGAGCTGCAGAAGAAATATTTGGAAGAGGGGGTAACTGGTCCAGAAGGACATGCGTTCTCAAGACCGCCGGAAGTTGAAGGTGAGGCGGCGAATAGAGCTATTATGATAGCGGATGCGGCCGGCGTGCCTTTATATATCGTTCACGTTTCTTGCGAACAATCTCATGAGGCCATACGCAGGGCACGACAAAAAGGTATAAGAGTTTTTGGTGAACCCTTGATTCAGTTTTTGACTTTGGACGAAAGTGAATATTTTAATAAAGATTGGGCTCATGCCGCGCGCCGGGTAATGTCACCTCCTTTTCGAGGGAAGGAACATCAAGACGGACTTTGGGCTGGATTGCAATCTGGTTCTTTACAAGTTGTTGCAACTGATCATGCGGCTTTCTCAACCGAACAAAAGCTAATGGGAGTGGATGACTTTACTAAAATTCCTAATGGCACTGGCGGACTCGAGGAGCGATTGGCGGTTCTTTGGACTGAGGGAGTTGAAACAGGAAGATTAACTCGCACTGAATTTGTTGCGGCCACCTCTACGAATATTGCAAAAATTTTGAATATTTATCCAAAAAAAGGTGTAATTATGGAAGGCGCCGACGCTGATATTGTTGTGTGGGATCCTTCAATTTCAAAAACAATTTCGGCATCATCTCAAAAATCGGTGCTTGACTACAATGTTTTTGAGGGTTTTGAAGTCAAGGCACAATCACGTTTCACATTATCTAGAGGCGAAACAATATGGGCCTGGGGTAAAAACTTGACTCCTCAACCAGGACGTGGAAAATTTGTTCCGAGACCAGCGTTTCCTGCGTTGCACACTGCTGTGGCTAAATGGAAAGATTTAAATTCTCCGCGAAAAGTAGAACGCGATCCAATGAACATACCTGCGGGCATCTAATTTATTTTGAATTTAAAATTTTGAAAAAGGCTATTCTATTATTATTTTTGTAAAAAGGCTCTGATGACAGATAATACAATTATCACAGCGAAAGATCTAAATCTTAAATTTGAGACGGGTGATGGTCCGGTGGTGGCTTTAAAAGATGTTTCTTTAAATGTAAACAAAGGTGAGTTTGTTTCTTTCATAGGACCTTCTGGGTGCGGTAAAACGACCTTACTTAGAGCAATTGCTGCTTTGGAGACCCCCAACTCAGGTTCGCTTAGTGTTAATGGAATGTCACCAGAAGAAGCTCGTAGACATAGAGCTTACGGATATGTATTTCAGGCAGCAGGATTGTATCCGTGGCGAAATATTGCGAAAAATGTTAGACTTCCTCTGGAAATAATGGGATTTGACAAGAATGATATGGATGCTCGGGTAAAAAGAGTTCTAGAGTTGGTTGATTTATCAGGTTTTGAAAAAAAGTTTCCATGGCAACTTTCTGGAGGAATGCAACAAAGAGTATCGATTGCTAGAGCACTTTCATTTGATGCTGATATTTTGTTAATGGATGAGCCTTTCGGTGCATTAGATGAAATAGTCAGAGATTATTTGAATGAGCAATTATTAAAACTTTGGCATTCAACAGAGAAAACAATTTGTTTTGTGACTCACTCGATTCCGGAGGCGGTATACCTATCTACTAAAATTGTTGTGATGTCCCCTCGTCCAGGAAGAATAATTGATATTATTCAAAGTGATTTGCCTGATAATCGGCCCTTGGAGATAAGAGATACTAAAGAATTTATCGATATTGCTCAAAGAGTAAGAGAAGGTTTAAGAGCGGGGCATAGTTATGAATAACTCTTTCCTTCCAATAATAACAATTTCTATTTTTATTGTACTGATTTGGTACAGCTTCTCAATTGTATTGAATTCGTCATGGGCTCTAGATAAGGCAGAAAGAAGCGACCGGCAACTAAGTTTTTCTGAACTCGTTCAAGATACGTGGTCCCAGAAAAAACCTAAATTACCAACGCCCCACCAGGTTGGTTACGAAATGTGGAAGACGATTTTTGATAAAAAGGTTACGTCTAAGCGATCACTTGTATATCACGGTTGGATAACTTTATCTGCAACGTTAGCTGGATTTATCCTGGGAACAATTTTAGGTGTTCTATTGGCTTTGGCAATTGTTCACGACAAAGCAACCGATTTAAGTGTGATGCCTTGGATTATTACTAGTCAAACAATACCAATTTTGGCTCTAGCACCTATGATAATAGTCGTGTTAAGTTCAATTGGTTTTACTGGACTGATGCCTAAGGCGGTAATTTCGATGTACCTTTCCTTCTTTCCAATAGTAGTGGGCATGGTTAAGGGTTTACGGTCACCCGATTTACTTGAAATTGATCAGATGAAAACGTGGTCAGCCTCGCGATTTCAAATTTTGATTAAATTAAGGTTACCAAAGTCAATTCCTTTTTTATTCACTTCGCTTAAACTTGGTATGGCCGCGTCGCTTGTCGGAGCAATTGTTGGAGAGCTACCATCAGGTGCAATCGCAGGTTTGGGTGCTAGAATGCTTTCGGGAAGCTATTATGGACAAACTATTCAGATTTGGAGTGCATTATTTACGGCAGCCATACTAGCCGCTTCATTGGTAGGCTTGATAGGTATAATTCAAGCTTTTGTTTTTAAAAGAATGATGATTACCCAATGAACAGCTTTTTCTTTTTTTCTCTCATTTTCTGGATAATCGCTTGGATATTCAATGTTTTTATTGGCAACTCAATATTTAATAAAGTTAAGAGGATTTTGCCTCCCATTTTATTCGGAGTGTCTTTACTGTTTATTTGGGAGGCCGCCATTGATTCCTTTGATGTAAGTCCTGTGATTTTACCAGCCCCGTCTTTGGTATTTATGAAATTAATTAGTAGCGTTCCAATTCTTTGGGTTGATTTTGTTCAAACTTTTGTCAAGGGAGCATTAAGTGGATATATCTTTGGTTGTTCAGCAGCTTTTGGTGTCGCTCTGTTAGTAGATCGTTTTAAGTTTCTAGAACGCGGTTTATTGCCGATTGGAACTTTTATGGCAGCTCTTCCTATTATTGGTACAGCACCGATATTAGTGAGATGGTTTGGTTTTGACTGGGAGTCAAAGTCAGCTGTGGTTACCGTAATGGTATTTTTCCCAATGCTGATAAATACTATACAAGGCCTCCAAATGTCGGATAGAATCTATCGTGATTTAATGCAGACATATCATGCGACATCATTACAAACGTTGATAAAATTGAGATTAGCAGCAGCTATGCCTTTTATTTTTAATGGACTTAAAATCTGTTCTACCCTAGCATTGATAGGAGCAATCGTTGCTGAATTTTTTGGATCGCCGATTAAAGGAATAGGTTTCAGAATTTCAACGGAAGTCGGCAGGTTTGCGTTAGACATGGTCTGGGCAGAAATAACAATAGCGGCAATAACAGGGTCGTTGTTTTATGGCGGGATTGTTTTGCTGGAAAAGGTAGTAACCTTCTGGCATCCGTCGCAAAGAGGAAGAGCATAATAAAATTGTAGTTAAAGGAGAATATATATATGAAAAATTTATTTAAATTGGTTGTGAGTGGTGCTGTTATGTTGATGGCATCCATGGCCTCAGCTTCAGATGATGTTACAATCCAGCTGAAGTGGGTTACCCAAACGCAGTTTGCTGGATATTACGTGGCACAAGATAAAGGGTTCTATAAAGATGAAGGTTTAAATGTTACCATTAAACCAGGAGGACCAGATATTGGACCTATGCAAGTTCTTGCTGGAGGCGGTGCTGATGTTGCGGTTGACTGGATGCCATCTGCTCTTGCAGCAAGAGAAAAGGGGCTTTCAGCAATTAATATAGCTCAACCGTTTAAGAGCTCCGGTATGATGCTGACTTGTAGAAAAGACCGCGGAGTCAATACCGTGGCTGATCTTAAGGGTAAAAACCTTGGTGTATGGTACTATGGAAATGAGTATCCATTCTTGAGTTGGATGAATAAATTAGGTCTTTCTACAGACGGTGGAGCTGATGGAGTAACTGTTTTCAAGCAAGGCTGGGATATACTGCCCTTAACTCAAGGTGATGCTACATGTGTTTCGACAATGGCATACAACGAATATTGGCAAGTTCTTGCTGAAGGATTAAAACCATCTGAGTTAACAGTTTTCAAGTATGAGACTGAGGGCGTCGCGACGCTTGAAGATGGTCTTTACGTTTTAGAAGAAAACTTAAAAAATGCAGCTTTTAAAGATAAGATGATTAGGTTCGTAAGAGCGTCAATGAAAGGTTGGAAATATGCTGAGCAGAATCCTGCTGAGGCAGCAGAAATTGTTGTTGACAACGATGACTCGGGAGCCCAGACCGTTGAGCATAATACAACTCAAATGGGTGAAATTATTAAGTTAACCGCAGGTAGCAATGGAGCCTTAGACCCTTCTGATTATCAGCGAACAGTCGATAGCTTAATGACCGGTGGTTCAGATCCAGTTATTACGAAAATGCCGGAAGGTGCATGGACGCATGTGATTACAGATGCGGCTTTAAAGTAAGACTAACTTTATTACACGGATGTTATGTTGTTAATATCCGTGTAATCCTTTGGTTTTTAAATAATTGGAGAAATTTATGACTGCTTATTCTGTTGTAAGGATTGATGTCAAAAATACCGAAGAGTATGCAAAGTATGCCGAAATTGCAACTAGAGCTATTAAGGAATTTGGTGGAGAATTTTTAGCACGAGGTGGTGAATATCATCATTTAGAAGGTACTAGCAGAGGCCGAAACGTTATTATAAAATGGCCAGATGTAGAGACGGCTAAGAAGTTTTATTACTCGGATCTTTATCAAGAGGCACTTAGTTATGGTATTCCCGCCGCAACAAGAGATTATGTAATTGTTGAAGGCGTATAAAATTTTGATAGAGACAAAAATAGTTACTATTTATTGACTAAACTATAGATCTCTTGAGCACTGGTCCAATATGTTTTATCTTGCTCAGATAGCTTAAGACCTAGGGCTTTAGTTATGATTAGGCCAAGGAAAAGGTTACCAAGTCGATTTAGATGAATTTCGTCTGAAAGCATTGATTTGTG
>JAQWUC010000022.1 GCA_029242355.1 Paracoccaceae bacterium
CTCGCTATTGGTTCCTGATGGTTCAGGTTTAATAATTAGAACAGCAGGATCAAATAGAACAAAATTAGAAATAAAACGTGATTATGAGTATCTGATTAGACAATGGGAACAGGTGCGAGACCTGACTTTATCCTCAATAGCGCCTACAACTATTTATGAGGAAGGTAGCCTTATTAAACGAGCTATAAGAGATCTTTATCGAAGAAATATAGACGAAATATTAGTTGAAGGAGATCGTGGATACAAAGAGGCAAAAGAATATATGAAGATGTTAATGCCTTCTCATGCTAAAAATGTTAAAAAATATGAACATTCAGTTCCACTTTTTTCAAAATATCAAGTGGAAGATCATTTAGCTGCAATGTTCAATCCTATCGCTCAACTTAAATCAGGCGGCTATATTGTAATAAACGTAACAGAGGCATTAGTAGCAGTGGATGTGAATTCAGGTCGGGCTACCAAAGAAACAAGTATCGAAGATACAGCCCTCAAGACCAACTTGGAGGCAGCCGATGAACTAGCTCGGCAAATAAAATTAAGAGACTTGGCTGGACTAATTGTAATAGATTTTATCGATATGGAAGATCGAAAAAATAATTTATCCGTAGAAAGAAAGATGAAAGATCGGCTTAAAAACGATAGAGCAAGAACACAAGTCGGACGAATATCAATATTTGGACTTCTAGAAATGTCAAGACAGCGCTTAAGGCCCGGTATGATTGAAACAAGCACTCAACCTTGCTCTCATTGCCACGGAACAGGAATAACGCGCTCGGATGATTCAATGTCTCTTGCCATTCTGCGTGAGTTAGAAGAGGAAGGCATCAAAAATATTTATTCATCATTACATTTGCAAACGCCAGTTGATATAGCAAATTATATGCTCAATGAAAAGCGCGACAGAATAGCTACTATTGAAACTCGATATAAATTATCGATAAAAATAGAAGCATTAAATAGCTTAATAAGTCCAGAATACAAAATTGAGCGTATAAAAGGCAGTGTAATTGCATCAAACCAAAATAATACGGTCAATCCTGATAACCAACAGACATATAACGAAGAAGACAAAACAAACCAAGAAGAGAATATAGAACCACAAAATAAAAAAGAAGATGAAATAGGTCTAGAGGATGGCCAAACTAAACGCAGACGTCGCAGGAGAAGAAAGCCAAAACAAAAGCTTGGTCCTAATAAAGTTCAACCTGAAGTTTCTTCTAGTTCTGCTCAAACTACCTTGGACAACGGAAAACCAACTAACACTGAGCAAGACATTCCCAATGCAACTCCTAAAGACTACCAAGAAAGTGAAGTCGAAAAAGAACTTGAAGAAGGAAAATCCAAACGGGAAACAAAACCACGAATTACATCAAGAAAAACTAACAAAGAAACTTCTAAAACGAAACAATCAAAAAATAAGTTACCTGCTTTAGAGCAGGAACATAAATCCAAAGTAAAACCCAAAGCGAAGGCGAAGGTTCCATCAAAAAAGCCAACAAATGCAAAGGTTAAAACTGCGTCAGTAGTAAATATAGCGGATGACAAACAATCAGGAAATGATAAAAACCTAACTACAAGTAATAATGCCGCTGAATTAAAAAATAACCAAAAAACTTCAAAACGAACTGGGTGGTGGAATCTTCCAAAAAAAACATAACAATCGATTTGTCACTAACTATTGATATATAATTTATACCAGGAAGATAAACGCCTCATAGCCTCTTTTACTTCGTTAGTAGAGCATGCGAATGAGAAGCGAACTGTTTTGTGTCCTCGAAGACTATCGAAATCATTACCCGGAGTAATTGCGACCCCAGTTTTTTCTAATATCTCTCGAACTAAATCAACACTTTCAAGTTTAAATTGAGATATGTCTGCGTAAATGTAAAAAGCTCCGTCGGGCTTAACAATATTAATAAAACCTAGTTTAGGAAGATGATCCATTAATATATCTTTATTTTTTCTATATTGTTGAACTTTTTCATCAAAGTTGGCCGAAGAATTTAAAACAAAAAAACCCAAATTTTGACTAGCGTTAGCCGGGCAGATGAACAGATTTTGTGCAAGTTTTTCAATTATTCGAGTAAAAGTTGGAGGAACTACAATCCACCCTAATCTCCAACCAGTTAATGAAAAATACTTAGAAAAAGAATTTATCACTATTACATCTTCATCAAATTCGAGCGCTGAAAAATCTTGACCGTTAAAGTTCAATCCATGATAAATCTCATCTGAAATAAATGTCATTTTTCTTTTTTTTGCACTTTTAATAAGTGAGTTAAGTTCTTCACGCGTTAAAGAAACTCCAGTGGGATTTGCAGGACTAGCAACAAGAACACCGTTTGCGGTACTTTTTAGAATAGAATCTTCTGTCAATTGAAATCTATTCTCGATTGAAGTTGAACAAATTTCAGATATTAAACTTAGAGACTTTATTATATTTTTATAACTTGGATAACCAGGTTCACCAATCAAAACTTTATCCCCGGGATCAAAGAATGCTGTAAACGCTAAAACAAATGCAGCAGATGACCCTGAGGTGACCACAATCCGTTTTGGATCAATAAATAATTTGTAACGTTTTTTATATAAATCAGATATTTTTTCTCGCAATTTTGGCAAGCCCAAAGCAGAAGAGTAACCAAGATTATCTTGTAAAGATTTATTGTAAAGTTGGTTTAGAGCGTCGATTGGCGCGCCGGAATTTGGTTGACCAATCTCCATATGAATTATCGAATTTCCTTGTTTCTCTAGTTCACTTGCTTCTTGCATTACATCCATTACCAAAAATGGATTTACAGCACTTCTCTTTGAACTTTTCAATTTACATTCTCTAGTTAAATTCTGGGTTTCTTGATATGACGATTTACAATTTTTGTTTAACATTTAAAATGAACCATGAACATAAGAATAATACAACGAAGGAAAAAATGAGAAGTGTATTTAAAATAATTGTTATACTGTTAAGTGGTTTTTTTTCAACTGCTTGGGCGGACAGTAAGAGTTTAAATGACCAAATCGCGGAAAGAAAAATACGAGATTTTATTTTAAACAATCCTGAAATAATTTTAGAATCATTAAAACTTTATGAAGAAAAAATCATAGAGGAAAAAAATATTAGCAGGCAAGAACTTATTAAAACCGAGTTGCTTCTATCAAAGAAAAATGGGCTAGACTACATCGGTGGCAATCCAAACGGTACGATTACAATGATTGAATTTTTAGATTATCGATGCGGTTATTGTAGAAAAGCCTATAGAGAGGTAGAATTCCTCCTAAGAAATAACTCTGACCTTCGTTTTATTATTAAGGAACTTCCTATCTTAGGTGAACAATCTGTAATTGCTGCAAAAGCAAGTATAGCAGTGTTAATTCATCATGGGAAAAAACACTACGAATCCTTAACTGAAAAATTACTTCATTATAATGGTGTGATAAATATCGATTCTGTTTCAATCTTAATCGAGTCGGTTGGTGGAAACCTAAAAGATATCAGAACAATAATGGATTCTCAAACTGTGAACACGGTTTTGAATTCTAACTATTTACTAGCAGAAAAACTTGGTATTAGCGGCACCCCAACATTTATAATTGGCACAGAAATCATAAGAGGTTATAAGGATATCAACACACTACAAGAATTAATTAATCGAGAAAAACAAAATCTCTAAAATTTTCATTTTTTCCAATTACTGAATTTTTTGGAGACTTGCATTTCTATTAGGAGTAAAAATGGCTATTAAGGGAAACAAAACCAACTTAGACTTGATAAAAGAACTTGTGAAACTGATTAAAGAAAACGATCTCACTGAAATCGAGATAGAGCAAAGTGATAATAATTCAGAGTCCACCTATGTTAGGGTTTCTAGCGCAAAAGAACCCGTGTCTACAGTAATGCCTCAGCCTCAAACCACCACACTAAGTTCAGAGGAACTCAAAGATAATTCATCAGAATCTCAAGAAATACTACCTAACTCAAATATAGAAAATCATCCTGGAACGTTGCTATCGCCAATGGTTGGAACAGTATACTTAGCTCCTGAACCGGACGCATCACCCTTTGTTAACATCGGTGATAAAATCACTGCAGGCCAAACGGTATTGATAGTGGAAGCCATGAAAACTTTAAATCAGATACCAGCGACTAAAGATGGCATCGTTAAGAGAATTTTGGTTGATGATGGAACACCTGTCGAGTTTGGCAGTCCTCTTATCATAATTGAATAATAGGATTTTAAAATGATAAAAAAAATCCTTATCGCTAATAGAGGCGAGATAGCACTTAGAATAATCAGAGCATGCCAAGAATTAAAAATTAAAAGCGTTGCAGTGCATTCAACAGCAGATTCTGATGCGATGCATGTAAGAATGGCGGATGAAAGCGTTTGCATTGGACCAGCAAATAGTGCTGAAAGTTATTTATCAATTCCAGCTATCATTACTGCTTGTGAAATAACAGGCGCGGATGCAGTCCATCCAGGTTACGGTTTCCTATCGGAAAATGCATCTTTTGCACAAATTGTTGAAGACCACAGCATCACTTTTATAGGACCATCTTCGGAACATATCAAAATGATGGGTGACAAAATCACGGCTAAAAAAACCATGCGTGAATTGGGAGTACCATGTGTTCCAGGATCAAATGGAAGTACAGACACTTTGGAGGAAGCACTCGAATCTGCAAAAAAAATAACGTACCCAGTAATTATAAAGGCAACTGCGGGTGGCGGGGGTAGAGGGATGAAAGTTGCAACCTCAAGTGATGAATTAAGAAAGAATTACCATACTACTAAACTTGAAGCAAAAAATGCGTTCGGTAATGATCAAGTTTACATCGAGAAGTATTTATCGTTGCCTCGTCACATTGAAATACAAATAATGGGCGATGGGAACGGGAACGCTCTGTATCTTGGAGAAAGAGATTGCTCTTTGCAACGACGGCATCAGAAGATATTAGAAGAAGCTCCTTCACCTGTCCTTAATGATCAAATACGTCAAAATATTGGATCAATCTGTGCAAAAGCGATGGCAAAGATAAAGTATTCTGGAGTTGGTACAATTGAGTTTTTATATGAAAATAATAAATTTTATTTTATTGAAATGAATACACGACTACAAGTTGAGCATCCAGTTACGGAATCTATTTTTCAGATCGATTTAGTTAGAGAACAAATAAAGATAGCTTCAGAGGGAACCTTAAGTTTTGAGCAAGACCAATTAAAAATCCAAGGTCATTCAATTGAGTGCAGAATAAACGCCGAAAAATTACCTGATTTCACTCCAAGCCCTGGTAAAATAACAGCTTTTCATTCTCCTGGAGGTTTAGGTGTTAGAATGGACAGCGCAATTTATCAAGGTTATGTGATACCACCTTTTTATGATAGTTTAATTGGAAAATTGATAATACATGCTGAAAATAGAGAATCTGCACTAAATCGATTAGAACGTGCCTTAGGTGAACTAATAGTTGACGGCGTAAGTACTACAACTCAACTCTTCCAAGAACTACTACTGGAACCTGATATCCAAAACGGGGAATACTCAATACATTGGTTAGAGAAATGGCTTCAAGATAAAGAACATAAAACAAATTTATAAAAAAATGCCCTTTATCAATGTAAATAGTATTATGAATGGATACCGCAAGGGTATCTTCCCAATGGCTGAAAACAAAGAATCAAAGGAAATTTTTTGGGTAAAACCCAAAGAACGTGGCATAATTCCAATTGGAAAACTACATATTTCTAGAAGCTTGAAAAGGTACATTGCAGCGAATTCAATCGACACCACGATCAACAAATGTTTTAAAGAGGTTGTGAATCGCTGTGCTGATAGACCAACAACATGGATTAATAACGAATTATTAGCCATTTACCAAAACTTATTCGAAAATGGATATGGATTCTCAATTGAAATATGGGTAAATCAAAAATTAATTGGTGGTCTATTTGGTGTAAAGGTAGGATCTTGTTTTTGTGGTGAAAGCATGTTTTCCTCTTCCACTAATGGTTCCAAATTAGCTCTAGTTGCAACAATGGCTCTATTAATATATCATAGATTTAAGTTATTTGACACTCAATTCCCAACGAGCCATTTAAAAAGTATGGGCGGATGTACGATTACCCAAAATCGTTATGAAAAAATCCTTTCAGCGACTATTAATGATTATCGTTCACTTTCAGAACTCCCAAAAAATTATTCTTGGTTAGACATACTGCACCTCAATAACCATAAACTGTAACGGTAATTATCATAATTTGTGAGGTGCGATTGCGTTGAGCTCATCCAACCATCAAATACTACCTCATCTTGGCGATTATCATAAATACGTATAGATGCTAAATAATCTCCATTCAAACTTCCTTGTCGATAAAAGCATTCTATTAACAGGAAATTGATTGTACCATAATCAAGCCTAGAATTATTAAACAGTTCAATAACCTCAGATGTACCATAAATTTTATCAAGAACCCTTAACTTCGCTCCTCGACCTTTTAAAAATACCCCTATGTCTAATTTTCGATCATCCGTAGGTATAGACATATCAAGAGTACTGGTTTCAATTTCATTACTTGGTAAAACTTTTAATGAATCTGACTCCAAATCTTGTAGCTCTTGTTTGTAAAAAAAATCTTTAACTACTCCATCAATGAACCTATTTACACTGTTGCTTTGACTAGTGAGACTTCCAGCAATCGCGGAATCACCGATTTGATCTTGCGCATAAGCCAGCTGAGAAAAAAAAAGGTGGAAAGTAAAGAAAATTAATAACTGGGAATTACGGATCATTGACTCGTAAATTTACTTAGCAGATTTAAAATGCTCGTGGAGCTTTGAGTATACAACAACTCTTCCCCATGATTCAAAACTATATCAGATCCACCCACATTTAATGAAATATAGTTTCCTCCGAGTAAGCCTTCAGTGCTTATAACAGCCTCAGTATCTTCTGGTAATTTATAATCTTCAAATAATGAAAGCGTGGTTTTTGCCTGAAAAGACTCTTTATCAAGTTCAATATTAGTTACTGTTCCAACCTTAACCCCAGCCAAAAGGACTTCACTACCTAAGTTAACTCCCTGAACTGATGTAAAGTTTGCGTACAAAACAAAATTACTATTCGAAAGTTCTTTATTAAGATTAGTTGTCTTCACAGAATAAACAATAAAACCAAGAGCAAGAAGAAGTACAATTCCTCCTACCAGTGTTTCCACAAACCCCTCTCGCTTACTAATCATTTTCTGGAGACCACGCCTCGTAATCACTATAATTAACCATCTTCGTACGCTTTATTCCGAGTGGATGGTAAGCAAATTCAGAACCTGTTGTATTCTCTCGGTGAGGTTTTTCCCAAGCATTTTTAAATTTTTTTTCAGATGATGGTGGAATAGCAATAGTATGGTGCAACCAACCGTGCCAATCTGCAGACACTGAAGAGGCTTCCACACTCTTTTTAAATATGACCCAACGTCTATCAGACTCCCGAGTTTCATAAAACATGTTTCCCCGATCATCAGAACCTACTAAATTACCTTTCCACCACGTGAAGATCATTGTTCCAACAGTTTGAGAGTTCCACCAGGTAAAAAGTTGTTTTAAAAATTTCATTTATAAGCCTTAACTAGATTACTTTAGTGTTCACAAGAAATTAGGACGCAGATGCGGGTTCTTCTTTAACATCTTCATAAATTAGAAGCGGTGCTGATTGACCAACAATTGTTTCGTCGTTTACAACAACTTCAGCTACTCCACTAAGACCAGGTAAATCGAACATTGTATCAAGAAGAATTTCTTCTAATATTGATCTCAGTCCTCTAGCTCCAGTCTTTCGTTTAATCGCTTTTTCAGCGATAGATTTTAAAGCATCGTCAGTAAAGTTAACTTTTACATTTTCCATTTCAAACAGTGTTTGATATTGTTTAACCAATGCGTTTTTTGGGCTTGTAAGTATAGTAACAAGAGCATCAACATCAAGATCAGTAAGTGTTGCTATTACTGGCAATCTACCAACGAACTCAGGAATCAAACCAAACTTTAACAAATCTTCTGGTTCAACTTCTTCAAAAAGATCACCAATTTTTCTTTCTTCTGGATCTTGCACATCTGCACCAAACCCAATTGCTGAGCCACGTCCTCTTTGGGAAATTACTTTATCTAATCCCGCAAAAGCACCTCCACAAATAAATAATATATTAGTCGTATCAACTTGTAAGAATTCTTGTTGAGGATGCTTACGTCCGCCTTGAGGAGGAACAGACGCTACTGTCCCTTCCATAATTTTCAATAAAGCCTGCTGTACACCTTCTCCAGACACATCCCTTGTAATCGATGGATTATCTGATTTGCGACTAATTTTATCAACTTCATCAATGTAGACAATGCCTCGTTGGGCTTTCTCTACATTATAATCGGCAGCTTGTAGAAGCTTTAAAATAATATTTTCAACGTCTTCCCCAACATAACCAGCTTCAGTTAATGTTGTGGCATCAGCCATAGTGAATGGAACATCTAAAATCCTTGCCAGTGTTTGAGCTAATAGAGTTTTTCCGCATCCAGTTGGACCAATTAGCATTATATTTGATTTTGATAATTCTACATCATCATCTTTAGGCACGTGTTCTAATCGTTTGAAGTGATTATGAACTGCCACTGAAAGCACGCGCTTAGCTTTTAATTGCCCAATAACATAGTCGTCTAGCACGTCACATATCTCACGTGGCGTTGGAACTCCAATTGACGATTTTATTAAACTACTCTTATTTTCCTCTCTGATTATGTCCATACAAAGTTCGACGCATTCGTCACAAATGAACACTGTAGGTCCAGCTATTAATTTTCTCACTTCATGTTGGCTCTTTCCACAGAAAGAGCAATATAAAGTACTTTTTGACTCGCTATCAGTTGTTTTTGTCATTTGACCTCCAGCTTTTACAAATTTGGTCGGACCTATCTACTTATCGAACACTAATAGAATAAAAAAGGCAATACTGAAACTAGTCCTCAGATCCATATTCTCGTGTTTCAATTATTTCATCAATTAAACCCCACTTTAAAGCTTCGTTAGGAGTCATAAAATTATCCCGATCTAAACTACTCTCAACCTTATCAAGCTTTTGACTGCAATGCTTTACGTAAATTAGATTTAAACGTTTTTTAAGTTCTATAATTTCTTTGGCTTGCAACTCAATATCTGAGGCCTGACCCTGAAAACCTCCAGATGGCTGATGTACCATTATTCTACTATTTGGTAATGAAAAGCGCATTCCAGGTGCCCCCGCAGCGAGTAGCAAAGATCCCATTGATGCTGCTTGCCCAACGCAAAGTGTTGAGATTTTTGGTCTTACATACTGCATAGTATCATAAATGGATAAGCCAGATGTTACGACACCTCCTGGCGAGTTAATATACATAGAAATATCTTTTTTAGGGTTTTCTGCCTCTAAAAACAACAATTGAGCGACAAGAAGAGTCGCCATTCCATCGTGAACCGGGCCGGATACAAAAATTATTCTCTCTTTAAGTAATCGAGAATAAATATCGTAAGAGCGCTCTCCACGAGCAGTTTGTTCAACAACCATTGGAATAAGGGTATTCATATATGTGTCAATAGGATCCTGCATCCATTAAACCTCCAACTATTTTAAACCGATTCTATCTTTTCTACTGCTTTTTTTAATTCATCTTTTGAAATTAATTTTTCTGTAATCGTAGCTAATTCAATAATAAAATCAATTACTTTATCTTCAAAAAGGGGAGCATTTATTTGTTCCTTAGCTTGCGGATTTTTTTGTATAAATTCAAAAAACGCTTTTTCCTGGCCTGGATACTCCTGAGCTTTTTGCATTAACGCATCCTGCGTTTCTTTTTCAGATACTACCAGTTTATTTTTACTTCCAAGCTCTGCCAAAAGCAAACCAAGCTTTACTCTTCTATTGGCTATTTTGATGTGCTCATCAGTTGGAGAGATTTTATCGTGGTTATGGTCCTTAACTTCGGGATTCTCCTCATGCCACAATTGATGCGCTATTTCATTTGCTTCGCTTTCAACGAGAGATGTGGGGAGATCAAATTTAATTAATTTATCTAATTTATCCATTAGCTCTCTTTTAAGGATTGCTCGCGTGGCATGTCCATATTCCGCCTTTAATCTTTCACTAATTTGTTCTTTTAATTCATTTAAATCCGCAGTTCCAAATTTTTTCGCTAATTCATCGTTTATTTTCGCAGGCTTTGGTTCATTAACAGATTTTACGACCACATTAAACACAGCCTCTTGACCGGCGAGTTTTTCTGATCCGTAATCTTTTGGGAACATAACTGTAACATTTAGTTTCTGATCCTCCTTGGTTCCAACAAGTTGATCCTCGAAGCCGGGAATAAAACTATTTGACCCTAATACAAGCGGATAATCCTCTCCTTTACCACCGTCAAATGCTTCATTCTTAATTTTTCCCAAAAAATCAATAATTAATTGATCACCAGTTTTCGATTTTACCGTTTTCTTTCGCTTTACAAAGTTTTCAGTAGAGCTCGCTAAATTAGACAGAGCCTCCTCAACAGAAGGTTTATCTATCTTAGCAACTAGTTTTTTTAATTTTATTTTAGAAAAGTCTGTTTCAGGTATCTCAGGTAACTTTTCGTAATTTAAGCTAACATCTATGTCATCGCCTTCTTTCCAATTTTTGTTTATCATCTGCACATCTGGCTGTTGTGCGGGTCTATCTCCCGATTTTTCAAAATGTACTCTAATTAATTCATCAATAGTCTCTTGCATTGCTTCACCAACCATCGATTTTCCATACATTTTCTTCAGTAATGCTATTGGTGCTTGACCTTTTCTAAAACCCTTGAGTTGCACCTCTGACCGTGAAGATTCAAGTTTTTTAGTAACTTTTAAGTCAATATCTGACGCTAAAATTTTAGCTTCATAACCCCTATTTAGTCCTTTATTGACCTTTTCTATTAGCTGCATAGTTCTCACCTTAAATAATATTCTTTAAAAGTTAAAATTAGTGTTGCAAAAAATATACCCAAGCTCATGTATCATGGTAAATTATCCCAATTGCCACTTGCATAGCAAACTTTGGCGGCGCAATCGTAAATTATATATCTGGCTATGAATAGGATGTAAATACCTGCTCATATAACCATAAAAAAACCTCACTTAAGTTTTACCAACAATATTCATTAGCAATCAGAACATTTTTTTTATTTAATTGCTAACACAAAAAGAACAGATTATCACATAAGATAATTTACGTACCAAAGAATAAAGGAATTAGAATGACGCCAATACTATACAGTTTCCGGCGTTGCCCTTATGCAATGCGAGCTAGGTTGGCATTATTAAGCGCCAACCTTTCAGTAGAAATTCGTGAAATTTCATTAAAAAATAAACCCTTAGAATTAAAAGTTATTTCAAAAAAAGCGACTGTTCCATGTCTGCAAACAGAGAAAAAAATATTTGCTGAAAGTCTTGAAATCATGTATTGGGTGCTTGGTAAAAGTGATCAAGAACAATTACTAGACATCTCATTAAAAGGTATCAATCTTATCAAATACAATGATGGGCCTTTTAAGACATGCTTGGATCGTACAAAATACCACGCACATTATGATAATGTGGAGTTAGCAGTTGAACATAAAATAGCCAAGGAATTTTTAAGCCAATTAAATGAAGAATTAAGAACAGAATTCATTCTCGGCGAAAAAAGAACTCTGGTAGACTTAGCGTTACTACCATTTATTCGACAATATGCCTTTATTGATAAAAGGTGGTTTGATGCTCAAAACTGGTCCAATCTTAATAGATGGTTAAATTCTTTTCTCCGTTCTAAATCATTTGCTATAAGTCAACGAAAGTACCCAATCTGGAATCCTGGAGATAAACCTACAATCTTTTAAGTTAATTCGTGTTCGTTTTTTACTTTTTCGGTCCAGCCTATTGAAAGCTGCGACGTATCAACATTCTCAATAATTGGTCGTTTCATGACTGTTGGAAATTTTTTTAATAAAGCGATTGGTCCTAATTCTTTATCACTACGGCTTAGAGATCTCCATGTTTGAGATCGATTATTTAAAATCTTTTCACCAAACTTATCGAAAAATCGTTTTAAAGTCTCCTCGGAGAGCGGAGAGCCACGGACATCCCAAAACTCCGCAACGCCAGAAAAATGCTTAACAGCTTTCTTACATGAGTCACAATTCTTAATACCATATATAATAATCATTTTTTTCTTTAAATCTCCCTAATTAAGTTTACTGTGAAATTTATAGAAGAACGATGCACAAAAAAATACAAAGTTCCAGTTCTTAAAATCAATACAACTTTAAGTTAATCATTCCTAGAGAATAACTTCGCAAAACAACGGATTTAGATGAGCTATACACTATACATTACGGGAGCTGGCGTAAGTGCGGAAAGTGGTATACCTACATTTAGAGGAAATGATGGTTACTGGACGGTTGGTAGCGCTCATTACACACCGCAAGAAATGGCCACAAGGCAAATGTACTTAAGCAAGCCAGATGAATTTTTATTATGGTACTTTAAGCGATTTGCAAGATATCGACATATTAAACCAAACTCAGTACATAGATGGCTCTCTAACAAAACTTTAATAACACAAAATATTGATGGGTTAGACCATAAAGCTGGCAATAGAACATTCATTCCAATCCATGGTAGTTTAGATAAAATGACACTGTTACAACGACAGGCACAAATACCTGAATTACAAAACGCTCCTTGGGATATCGTAGAAGAAGAGTGGAATTCAAATGAAGACGAAAATCTTTTAAAAAAAATACTTTTAAACGCGTTTAAAATATCGTCAATCACTTTGAAACCCGAAACTAATACGTCATTGAAACCATTTGTTTTACTCTTTGACGAATACTATACTGATCTATATCGAATTACAGAAGCTGAACATAAATTCAATACAGCAAATTCTTTTGTTTTCATAGGAACTTCATTTAATGTAAATATTACTAGTATAGCGTTACGCACTGCGCTTAGTCGAGGTTGTAGTATTTCAATTGTTGACCCAAAACCTATTGACCTTAATATTCCAGGTATTACCTATGTTAAAACCACTGCACAAGAATACATAACGTCTATGTAGTTAGCAACAGATTAGAAAGAACGCCTGTTTGAAGTGAGAGAACAAAATTAACTTAACTAAAAAAACAATTCTAATTGCTGGAGCCACGGGTTACATTGGAAAGAGTGTTGCTGATGAATTACTTCGCCACGATTGTCGAGTAATTTGCTTGGTAAGAAACAAAAAAAATAAGTTTCTTAAAAATAAGCGAATTTATCAGGTCGACATAACAGACTCAAAACAAATGGAGCTTTTCTCCAGAGAATGCCAAAAAGTTGATGTAATTATTTCTTGCATAGGCAGTCAGACCGGTGGAGTAGCCGAGGCGTGGCGAGTGGAATATCAGGCCAACAAGAATCTTTTAAATCTTGCTTTAAAGCATAAAATTGATCAATTCATTTTGTTATCAGCAATCTGCGTTCAAAAGCCGAAACTCGAATTCCAATATGCAAAAATAGCCTTTGAGAACCTATTGATAGGATCCTCTATTGATTATACGATTATAAGAGCAACAGCATTTTTTAAATCACTTTCAGGTCAGATTAGAAATTTAAAAAATGGCAAAAAATTTATTTATTTTGATAGCGGTGAAAGTACCTCATGCAAACCCATCTCTCAAAGAGATTTAGCTCTGTACATCGTCCAATGTATTGGTGTCGACTCAAGCATAAACAAGATATTTCCTATTGGAGGACCAGGACCAGCGATTACTCCACGCCAAATTGGATTTTTGTTATTCAAATTGTTAAAGCGAGAACCACAATTCAGAAGTATACCAAGCAAATTATTTACTTTCGCTGAAAAATCATTGGCACCGCTAACACTGTTTTCAAATAAAGCAAAAAATACCCAACAGTTTATTAAAATAGCGAGATATTATGCTAAAGAATCTATGCTAGTATTTGATTATAAAACAATGCGTTATGATGCAAACTTAACTCCAAAGTTTGGTGAAGATACTTTAGAAAATCACTATGCAAACTTAATTAACGCGAACGATATGGACGATGAGCTCGGTGCTCACAAACTTTTTTAACCAAAGTATATTCTTAAATCCTATAAATTAAGTTTTTTGTTTAAATTTATTCTGAGGATTAAATGTAACTTCTATAGAACAGCGAGGTTCACTTACCCATAAATTTCTATCAGGATGCATACCTGCCCCATATACAGCAGATACAGCAGAGCACCGCATTCTGTTAAGTAAACGAGTATCTGCTTCTCCTACTGCTGGATGTACACCGTTATTCTCATCGACTTCGGCCTGCCAACGGGCTTGCCGATCATCAAACGTTTTCTTATCTAATAGTTCTACACACAATAACTCATTATTATTTAAGTTAACAATTATTTGATCACCATTATCAATAAGAGCAATGGGCCCTCCAATAGCGGCCTCAGGTCCCACATGACCAATAACCAAACCCACTGATCCACCGGAAAATCTACCGTCTGTCATTAGAGCTATTATAATATTTCTTTCACGACACAAAGTGGTAATTCTAGAAGTTGAGTCAAGCATTTCTGGCATCCCAGGCCCACCAGTTGGACCTTCATAACGGACGACCACCATATCAAAGTTATCAAAAAATTCTGGTTCTGTATCTAATTTGTCTAATAGACTCTGCTCTCCATTAAAAATTTTCGCAGTCCCGGTAAAAATGTTATTTTCAAGTCCGCCCTCAACGCCTGCTAATTTTAAAATAGAACTGTTCTCTGGTGACAAATTACCACCTAATACTCTCAAACCTCCGGTTTCTTTAAACGGCTCTCTAACGCTGAAAATAACCTCACCATCAGGTTTCGGTGGTTTTAAACGAGTTAACTGTTCTCGTAAAGTTTCACCTGTACACGTCAGTGCATCACCGTATAAAAGTCCAGCTTCCAAAAGATCTTTTACAATGACTTGCATCCCACCTTTCATATCAATATCAACCATGGAATAAACTCCAAATGGTCGTGCATTAACGATCACTGGAACAACATTTTTTGATAAATGATTGAATTCTTCAAAACTCATGACATCCTTTAGAAAGTTTTTGTAGCCAGCAGCTCGAGCTAATTCAGGGGCATGAAGCATCACATTTGTCGAGCCTCCAACGGCCATTGAAACAATTATGGCATTTCTAATCGACTGTTTATTAACAATATCCCTAGGTTTAATATCATTTTTTATCATGTAAGATAAGTAATCTATTAATTGGTCAGGAAAGAGTTTAACTCGAAGTTCGTCTTCTGATGCAGGAGAAATCATATGTAAAGGTTGCATCCCAACAACACCAATAAAAGTTTGCATAGTGTTATATGTAAACATTCCCCCACAGCTACCAATACCTGGACATGACTCCAAAGCTATCCGCTTTTTCTCTTCTTCATCCTCACTACCTGCGAATTGATAACTTGTAATAATATCTATTGGTTCATTAGTTTTTGAATTTTTTCCTGGACGTATAGAACCATCGGACATTATTATGGCTGGGCGATTATGCTCTAATATTGCTGCTAAAGTTCCAACTGGGGGTTTATCGCAGGCGACAACAGCAATAACCCCCTCAATGCCACTAGCACTTAAATGTTCACAGATGGCATCATTAGCTACTTCTCGTCCAATAAGTGAGTATCGCATTTCCTTCGTACCATTTCTAATTCCATCAGAAGTAGCAACAGTAAATTCAGGTTGTACAAGCCGCATTGCTAATTTTCCAGGTTCTGATCCAACCCTATTTAAAAGAGCTTCATGAATTACAGATACTTTTTTACTTACGCCAAGATAGCATTGAGAGTCACCTTTGTTTCCAACCACTCCAATTGATGGTTCATGAATTAAATCAACATCAGTTCCAAGATGTCGGGCAATGCCAAAGGTTTGGGCATTCCTACCAGGATTTTTATCAATTAGAACTGTTTTTGAATTTTTCATTTTTACTCCAAATATTTTTTTATTTTAAATTAATTCTTACATGAAAAATTAATTAACTGTCTAGCTAGTTCATTAAAGTTTATATTTTCGATTAATTAAATTCCAACGTTTTGAATAAGAAAATTAAAAAGGTTATTCTCGTTACAGAAAAATTTCTTGTTTAACCCTGATGTAAACAAAACAATACTCTTTATTCCAACGTAAGAATTTATATTAAATTCATACCTTTTAACTTATAAAAAATATTAACTTTATGAAAAAATTGTTCGCTATGGCTAGATCAAACGAGACTTCCTTCAGAATAAAAATCAAATATTCGTAATTTTAGAACACCTTCGTCTGACGCCGCTCAA
>JAQWUC010000023.1 GCA_029242355.1 Paracoccaceae bacterium
CCTTATCAACCTCTCCAGAAAAATCAGTTGATACAGTTTTAGTAATCGATGTTGGAACCAATGCTGAAATTCTTCTTGGCAACAAAAATAAGCTAATGGCTTGTTCTTCTCCGACTGGTCCTGCTTTTGAGGGGGCACAAATATCTTGCGGTCAAAGAGCAGCGCCGGGAGCTATTGAAAACGTGAGAATAGACCCAATTTCAAAAAAAGTTAAGTTTAAAGTTATTGGATCCGACTATTGGTCAGACGACAAAAAATTCTGGTCTTCAATTGAACAATTTGGAATAACTGGGGTTTGTGGCTCTGGTATCATAGAGGCCATCGCTGAGATGCGAATTGCAGGAATTGTGGATGAAAATGGATTAATTGGGTCGGAGGAACAAACAGGGACAAACCTTTGCATAGTAGATGGCCGGACACAAGCCTTTACATTGTTTCAAAGCGATAATCAAAAAGAAAAAATAGTTGTTACCAACTCTGATGTCAGGGCGATTCAATTGGCGAAAGCAGCACTTTTTGCTGGATCAAAACTTCTTATGGAAGAATTGCAAGTAGAACGCGTTGATCGGATTATTCTTGCCGGAGCTTTTGGCGCCCATATTTCCCCAAAGCACGCTATGGTTCTAGGAATGATCCCAGATTGCAACCTAAAAAACGTAATCTCAGCAGGTAACGCAGCGGGCACTGGCGCGAGGATCGCACTTTTAAACAAAGAGTCAAGACGTAAAGTTGAACTTTTAGTAAACCGTATCTCAAAAATTGAGACGGCTATGGCTTCCAATTTTCAAAGCCACTTTGTAGCCGCGTCTGCAATACCAAATTCAATAGAAAAATTTCCCGAATTAAACAATATTGTTACTCTACCTAAGATAAATTTCAATCAAAGGAATAGCAGGCGATCAAAAAAGTTTTGATTTCATTCTTTTATTCATTCTTTTAAAAGTTTTAGCCCATCTCTCTAGTCAAAAAGTCCTTAAGCTTTTGTAGCGGCACTTCTTGGGAGACAAAGGAATCCCCGATATCGTTAACTAGTATTAGATTAAGCAACCCATTTTTTACTTTCTTATCATTCATCATCAAATTAACAAACTCTGCTGCATTTGGGATATCAGTAGGAACATCATTAAAATCAGTTTTCAACCCCACTGATTTAAA
This sequence comes from Paracoccaceae bacterium, assembly GCA_029242355.1. Lineage (GTDB taxonomy): Bacteria > Pseudomonadota > Alphaproteobacteria > Rhodobacterales > Rhodobacteraceae > JAYZEV01. Next base: position 1,156 of record JAQWUC010000023.1, read on the forward strand.
ATGTTTTATCACCCGCTCAACATTTTTTCTACTACAATGGCCAAGCTCTCTGCTAAATTTAAATGCAAGAATACAACCGATCGATACTCCTTCGCCATGAATAAGTGTATCAGAATAATTAGTCGCAGACTCAAGGGCGTGGCCAAAGGTATGGCCAAGATTTAATAATGCACGCCGACCTTTTTCTTTTTCATCGGCAATAACAATTTCAGCCTTAGCCATACATGACTTCCATACTGCATAATTAACAACTTCTGAATCACCATTTAAAAGATGATCATTGTTTTTGTCTAACCAATCAAAAAATTTACGATCCCCAAGGAGACCATACTTAACCACTTCAGCATATCCTGACAAAAATTCTCTAGCTGGAAGCGTCCGTAACAAATCTGTATCCACAATGACTAAAGCTGGTTGATGGAATGTTCCAATTAAATTTTTACCATGAATGGAATTAATTCCAGTTTTTCCTCCAACAGAGCTATCAACCTGCGCCAACAATGTAGTTGGAATTTGGATTACAGAAACGCCTCTCCGTACTATAGAGGCCGCGAAACCGACTAAATCACCAATTACACCTCCGCCAAAGGCTATAATTATATCATCTCTTTCAATCTTTTTTTTTATTAGCCATTCAACTGTTTTTGAAAGAGTTTCCCAGCTCTTACTTTTTTCGCCACAAGGTAGTATTAGCGTATCACAATCTATCATTTCATTTTTAAAGGCTTGACTAAGTCGATTTAAATAAAGTTTTGATATCGTAATGTCAGTAATGACTGCAACTCTTTTACGATTTAGCATAGGCCCGATATGCAAAGTTATTGCATCCAATAAACCTGAACCAATTAAAATCTTATAATTGTGATGAGACAATTGTACCTTTAAAGTTTCATAATTGTTAGTCATCGCTTTGCTCCAAAATTCCAGAAAAACTTAACATGTTTATTAACTTTTTCACCATAGCAAAATGTGTCCCATACTTTTTACTGTGTACAATAAGATCGGCTTTCTCATAAATGGGATTTCTTTCGTTTATTAGTTCTCTCAGCGTTTTTTGTGGATCACTTGTTTGAAGCAGTGGTCGATTTTTCTTACCTTGCACTCTATCCCAAAGCGTCTCAAAATCAGCTTGCAACCAAATAGAAAATCCATAAACCTTTATAAGAGAACGAATTTTTTTTGACATAAACGCACCGCCACCAGTTGCAATTATCTGCGGATGGTTACACAACAATCTATTAATTACTCTCTCTTCGCCTACTCTAAAATATGATTCTCCGAACTGCTCGAATATATCCAAAATACTCATTCCAGCTCCTTGCTCTATTTCAGCATCAGAGTCCACAAAAGGAATATTTAGTTCTTTAGATAGCCTCTTGCCAACGGAGGACTTTCCAGCTCCCATTAAACCTACTAGCACAACCGATTTATTTAAATTGTAATTGACCATATTCAAAAACTATAAATTGCCTTTTCACAAGCACAGTACCGATTTAAATTAAGAGATCAGACAAATAATCATCATCAAAAAATTGCTATTTGGAATAATACTAGCTATTTATATACCATACTAGCCAGTTAATAAAACAAAATGTGTTCCAACAAGAGAGTATTTCAAAATATGAGGATTTTCAAATATTTCTTCTACTTACTGTTTGTTTTTGGTTGCTTAGTTTCTTTGTACGCTTTCATGTATGAATTGCCTGCACCAATTCTTAATCACAACGAAGAAGTAATAATATCAAATGTATCGTAAAATTTTATCGGTCGTCTTGGTATCAATATGTGTTCCACCATGTTTCGGGGGAGAACCTAACAATGCTATTGAATGGTTTAAAGAGCAAAAAAATACTAAAGGAATTTTAACAAATAATGAAATAACCGACGAAGGAATCATCAGCCTAACAATAGAAAAATCTAATCTAAAGCCAACCAACTTGAATAGTATTGGAATTATCCCAACAGACATAACAGGAATAGACCCTGGTATATGGAAATACACGGATGAAAGTGATCTCTTCAACTCTCTCAGAAAATTACCTGATCTTAAATTCCAATCTGCTCAAACATTTTTAAAACGCATACTGATATCAGAGACACAGCCTCCAATTTCTTCCGGAGAGTTAAATCAACAAGGTAGACTTTATCTTTTAGCAAAGTTAGATAAGCTAATCAAGATCGGGGCATTGGATGAAGCGGAAACCACAATTTTACAAATACCAAAGATCGACTCAGATCTATTTGAACGCTGGACAAGAATAGCTTTTCTAACGGGACGAATTACAAAACTTTGTAAAGAATTAAGGGATAATTCTGGATTAAGTAAAGATTTATCACTCAGAATTATTTGTTTGATGAAACTAAATGATTGGGACGCTGCAGCATTAACTCTAGCAACCGCTTATAGTTTAGAAATGATCGCTCAAAACCGTGCAGACCTGTTGATCCATTATTTGGACCCAAAACTAATTCCCAAAAATCAACTCGCAGTTACAATTAATGCTTCTGACGAAATTGACCATTTCTTGATTAATTCTAATGCAAAGATTCCATCGGCAGCCAGTGATCAAGTAAGATATCAATATATGATTTATAAAAGCAATTCATCATTAGAAAATACTATTAACGCCGCTGAAAAGTTAGTAATTAAAAAATCTATTAATGCTTCATCTCTATTTGATATTTATAGGAACAATTATATTGACGGTTCAATTGGTTTTTGGCAGAGAATGATTGCCGTCAAAAACTTAGACATGACGTTAAAGAGAAATAATCATAAAGCAGTCAGTATAGCACTTAATAAGGCAATTGAGGAAATGCATTCTGCCAACCTACTGTTTCTTTTTGCCGGCGAGTATGCGGATATATTATCTAAGTTTTTCTTCACAATAAATCCGAGTCAATTTAATGATAATCTGGCACTCGTTTTCGCTTTGAACGGAGAACTGCCCTCTAACTGGAAAAGCTACGAGCCAAAAAATGATTTGATTTCAATGGCTATAAGCATATTACGGAACGATTCATTAAATGCATCGGATGTTGGAGATGTAATAAAATTAGTCAACCCTAATTTTAATCTACCCAAGATGTCAAAAAATAGAATTAACTATAAACCACTTAAAGGGAAAAATGAGTCAAACGATAAAGGTATAATCGTCCTAGAGGCTCTTCGAAAAAGTGCACATGGAGTTAATGCGCCCCCAGAACAATTATATTTATCCTTCCTGCTGTTTCTAGAAGCAAATGAGCACCAGTTAGTTAAATCAATTCTTATTGAATACTTAATATATTCTTCCAGGGTAAAATCGTAACTTTACATGGCAGATTTTATTTTAAAAAAATTTTTGGAAGCTATGAGTTCTGAGAGAAACTTTAGTGCAAATACTTTGGTTTCATATGAAGGCGACTTAAAAAAGTTTGAACAGTTTCAAACAAAAAAAAATATTAGAGTTGTGGACAGCACGAAACAGCAAATCGAAGATTTTTTGAAAGCAGAGTTTGATTTTGGTTTAACTGCGTCAACAAGAGCTCGAAGATTATCGTCTATCAAACAGTTATTTAAATTTTTATTAGATGAAGATTGGAGACAGGACAATCCAGCCATTAAGATTAAGTTAATCAGGAGAGAGCGTTCATTGCCAAAATTACTATCAGTCGCTGATGTTGAAAAAATATTAACTACTGCAAAATCATTTGGCAAAAATTCATACTCTAAAGCTATGCATAATGCACTATTTGAACTTTTGTATTCGACGGGAATGAGAGTGTCAGAATTAGTTTCGCTTCCATTAACCTCATTAATAGGAAACCCAGATATGTTACTCATTCGTGGAAAAGGCGAATATGAAAGATTAGTACCTGTTTCTAATCAGGCCAAGTTAGCGATTAAGACATGGTTGTTAGAACGAAATAAATTTAAAAAAAATAAAGACTCAAAATTTTTATTCCCATCTAGATCTAAACGTGGACACCTGAACAGAGAGTTATTTTTTAAATTAGTTAAACAAATAGCGCTATGTGCCAAACTTGATCCCAAAAATATTTCTCCACATACTATCAGACACGCTTTTGCAACTCATCTTCTTGAAAATGGAGCTGACTTACGAGTTATTCAAAGCTTTTTAGGACATTCTGATATTTCGACAACTGAAATATATACACATGTGGTCGATGATAAGCTCAAAAAACTAGTTTTGAATCATCACCCACTTTCTAAAGGCAAAAAAAACAGATAATGTATAATAAATCCATTAAGAACGTTAGGAGATAACATGGAAGACTTGAGCTTGTTTTTTTCCCATTTTGACATAAACATTTGGCTTAACGGCGCCGCAATTTTTATTCTCTTAATCATATCAGCCTTTTTTTCTGGATCTGAAACAGCTTTAACTGGGGCCAGCAAAGCAATCCTTCGAAGTATGACAGACAAAGGTTCAAAAGGCGCAAAGAAAGCATTGCAATTAAGAGAGCAAAATGAAAAATTAATTGGATCCTTACTTCTGGGTAATAATTTGATAAATATTTTAGCAGCCGCGTTAGCAACAAATTTTTTAACGCAGTACTACCAGGAGGGAGGTGTTGTCATTGCGACAATAATTATGACGCTTCTAATTTTAATATTCTCTGAAGTTCTTCCTAAAACCTACGCAATAACAAACCCTGAAACTACAGCAAGCAAGGTAGCGCATGTCGTAAATTTTTTTGTTATTGTATTTGCTCCAATTGTCACAGCGATTAGGAGCATTGTTCGCGCAATCCTTTGGACAATTGGAATAAAAATTGATCCAAATCAGAGAGTTTTAGCTACAGATGAAATAGCTGGCACTATTGCGCTTCACCATTCGGAAGGTAGTGTGGAAAAGGACGCTAGAGATAGATTGCTAGGAGCGCTTGATCTTGGAGATCGAGCAGTTGATGAAATAATGTTGCACCGAAGCCAAATTGAAATGATAGATTCAGATAGTCCACCTGACCAAATTCTATCACAATGTCTTAATTCACCCTATACGCGACTTCCAATATTCCAAAACGAACCCGAAAATGTTATTGGTATTCTTCACGCAAAAGATCTACTTAAAGAGGTTGATACTCTGATCAGAGGCAATAATCCAGGCTTAAAGAATTTAGAGAATCTTAATATTTTTAGCATAATAATGAAGCCATATTTTGTTCCTGAAACAACAACATTAGATGAACAAATGCAACAATTTTTGAAAAGAAAATCGCATTTTGCATTAGTAGTAGATGAATATGGAACTTTAAGAGGCCTTATAACACTTGAAGATATTTTAGAAGAAATAGTGGGACAAATAGCAGATGAACATGATCTTCCCCAAGAACAACTTCTTCATAGCTCTGATGGATCATTAATAGTAGATGGGAATATGAGCATCAGAGATTTAAATCGTGAAAAGGATTGGCAACTTCCTGATGACGAAGCGAATACAGTAGCAGGTCTTGTAATTCATGAAGCACAGACAATTCCCACAGAAGGTCAAGTATTCAGCTTTAACGGTTTTAGATATGAAGTTTTAGCTAAAGAAAAAAATCGATTGACCCAAATCAAAATTAAGAAGTTAAAGCAATAGGAAACAAAAAAGTTAAATAGATACGTAAATAACGTCTCGCCACTTGTGATTGCAAATGTATTTGGGATAGAGAATATAACGCTAAACGCTACAACTACTCAGAATTTCTTCATTATTAATGTAGAGTTTGTTCCTCCAAATGCAAAAGCGTTAGATAGCGCATATTCTATTTTCTTTTCTTTCATAGTGTTAACCACAATATTTATATCACAATTTGGATCATTCTGTTCAAAATTAATTGTCGGCGGAATCACGTTATGATTTAATGCCATCAAACAGGAAACCAACTCAATGGCACCTGCTCCCCCAATCAAATGTCCATGCATTGACTTAGTTGAAGAAACCATTGGAAAATCAGATACCCCATAAAATACTTCATTTATGGCCGAACTCTCAATCTTATCATTTACTATTGTACCCGTCCCATGCGCATTTATATACCCAATTTGTGATCTGTTAAGCCGAGCATCATTTAGAGCAGACACCATCGTTCTTTTTGCACCATTCTTACTTGGCCTAACAATGTCAGATGCATCTGAGGTCATTGAAAACCCTACGATTTCAGCTATTATTTCAGCTCTTCGTCTCTTGGCGGTCTCATATTCTTCAAAAACAAATATAGCCGCTCCTTCTCCTTGTGCCATACCATCACGGTTTTTTGAAAAAGGTCGACATTTTGACTTTGTCATGACTCTCAAGCCTTCCCAGGCTTTTAACCCTCCGAAGCAAAGCATACTTTCACTCCCTCCAGTTATAACGGCCCTTAATTGGCCCGTTTGTATAAGTTTAAAAGCTTGACCCATTGCATGATTAGAAGAGGAACAAGCTGAGGAGACAGTATAACTCGGACCTTTAATATCAAAAATGATTGATAATTGACTGCTGGCGGCATTCGCCATTAACTTTGGTATTATGAAAGGATGTAACCTCTTTTTTTTGTGTCGAAAAACATTTCTATAATTCTCATCAAGTGTTTGAAGTCCTCCTCCGCTATTTCCTATGATCACTCCCACTTTTTCAGAGTTAATCGTACTAATTTCAATCCCCGACTGAGCAATTGCCTCCTTGGCAGCAATTATCGCAAACTGGGTATATCTGTCAAAAAACGATAACTCATGAGAGGAAAAAAAATTCTCTTGCTGATAACCCTCAACCATTGCGCCCACATTAACGGACAATAAATCGGCATCTAAAATGTTTAACCTTTTTATACCGCAAATACCATTTTTCAATGAAGAATAATGCTCAGTAATATTTTTACCAATAGCACTAATTGCTCCGGAACCAGTAATTACAACACGCTTCATTTTGATTATTACGTCCTATATAGGATAGTAGAAGGATCTCATGCCAATTCTTAGAATAAATGAACCTGAAAAGGAAAGAAGTATTTTACATCCGCCACACAATTTTTAGCTAAGAATGTTTCATACCAACGGCCTTTTAATCAATTTTTTTTATAACAACTTGCTCAAGGTGCTGAATCTTTTTAATTATTGTGGGTAATCTTCTGAAAACCTTATACGAGTCAATGTTATTTTTCATCTTCATTGCAGGATTGCCCATCATAAATCGTCCTTTTGGAACATTTGAAGATACACCAGATTTTCCTGCTACAATGCTATCACAACCTATCGAAATATGATCAGCAACGCCTACTTGACCGCCCAAAACAACCCTATCCCCAATTGTTACACTGCCAGCAATACCCACTTGGCCACAAAGCAGACAATTATCGCCAATAGAAACATTGTGGGCAATGTGGACAAGATTATCGAGCTTTGTGCCGTTTCCAATTCTAGTATTTGAAATTGTACCTCTATCTATGACACTACCAGCCCCAATTTCAACATCATTCCCAATAATCACTGATCCTAAGGAAGCAATTCGAACATAATGATCGATTTGGTCTATGCCAGTCACGTCCCCCGCTTTTCGTGCCTGCTCAACACCTCCTCCTTCAGGGGAGACGAAAGAAAATCCATCTGCTCCTATGACTGCATTGGGATGACATATTAAATCATCACCAATGACCACATTAGGTCCGATTTTTACACCTGAATGAATAGTGGCATTCTGACCAATAATGACCCCTTTACTGATAAAGACGTGGCTACCGATCTTTGCATTTTTTTTTATTTTAACTGCCGAATTTATAACACTAAAAGGCCCGATTGATACATTTTCTTCAAGTTCAGCATTTTCAGAGACTATTGCACTGTCATGAACACCAACCCATTCAAAAACATGTTCCTCAAAAAGCTTGTTTACTTGTGCCACCGCATATCTTGATCTTTTAACAAATAAAGCGCCCTCAAGATTTAAATCTTTCCAATCACTTCCCTCCAATAAAAGCGCCGCCTTTGCATCTCCCAACTTTACGTCTTTCAAAAACTTTTCATCCATTGCTAAGGCCAATTGATTTTTTTTAGCAGTTCTTGGTTCGGACGGTCCAGAAATAGGTATTGTTCCATCACCGACTAAGGTCATCGACAAATATTCTGAGATTTCTTGCAAACTAAACATCATTTAAAACCTATTACTTAAATTTGAGTTATTACTCCCGCATCTTGAAGCGCCATAAAAACAGCTGCATCTCGGCCATATATATCCGATCGATATTGAGGTTGACCATAATCACTAAAAAAAACCGTTCGATAGATCAAGCTTACAGGAATTGGTTCTTCAAGGTTGATCTGACTCTCCTGTTTAGATTGAAGGACCTTTTGAAATTTTTTTTGTGGGTTTTCTTCTTGATAACCCAAAAGATTGAAAGCAAACTGAAACGGATCTTGGACACGAACACAGCCATGACTAAATGTGCGCTCATCTTTAAAAAAAAGCTCTTTCATCGGAGTGTCGTGCATATAAATATTGAATTCGTTCGGAAACATAAATTTTACCACCCCAAGTGCGTTAGTATTGCTTGGATTTTGCTTTATTAAAAATGGGAAATTATCAGGTTCAAACTGACTCATATCTATGAGATTTGGATCAATTTCCTGATCAGTGCCTCTCACTATCAGGCTCATATCATTGTCTTCTAAAAATTCTGGATTCTCCTGGATAATTGGAAGGTACTCAGTGGTAGAAATACTACGAGGCACATGCCAGACCGGATTAATTATCAAGTGTGTCATCACGTCACTAAACTCTTGGGTCTGATGCTCTGGCAAACCAATTACAACTCTTGATTGCCACACGACATTGTCATCTTCAATCAAATATGCTTGAAAGTTAGGCTGATTAACAAGAATATACCTTGATTTATGCTTAAAATCGGCCCACCTAATTCTTTCTAGGTTTACTAAAACTTGTATTAATCGCGTCTTTGAGGAAACATTTATCGCTTGCAACGTATAGTTGCCCGCAACACCATCATCATTCAAACCGTGATCAGCCTGAAATAATTGAATTGCCGACTTTATTTCTCCATCGTAAAGATTTGAGCCACTATCAAATGTCAAATAGCCCATATTAAATAATCGTGTTCTTAAACTTCCTACGTTAGGATGCGTCAAATTATATCCTAAAAACTTATCTTCTGGTACAGATTTGCCCCAACCATTGTTAATGGTTATACCTCGCAGTCTAGCCAATTCATTTAAGAGCTTGCTATATTCTGGCGTTTTAGGAGCATAACTAAAAACAAAATCTTTTAAATTTTTCTCAAACGATCTTCCTTCCTCTAACCTACTAAGAATAGCGTACTTATCAGTTTCTTTAGGGTAAACGCTTATTGAATTATCAATATCACTTGGATTCAGCGCTACGGAATTAAGATCTGAAATTAGAGAAATAAAAGACTTCATTACTAAAATTTCGAACTCGTAGACTGTGGTATTCTCACTCTTTCTTAAAAATTCATATTTGGAATGTGGCAAGCCATGAATCTCAGAGGTATCAACCGCTCTTTTAAACTCATTAATTTTATCCAAGTCACCATACCAAAATGGATGGAAGGATCGGTCAGTATAAAATTGTATGATAGCGGTATCTTCTGTTCCTCCATTAAAAACGAAATTTTCAAAATCACTATTAACAAATTGATCTGAAAAGTCGATCTCTATCATCTCATCAGCCGAGACATGGTGCCACTGATTCACCAAAAACCAGCATGAGACAAAAAACACAAAAACTACTCTTTTTAAAATATAATTATTAGTTATTATTTCCATTTTTCTTATCTTTTTCGCTTGTTCAAATCCAACTCAAAACATATTGGAATACCATCTTATCTTTTAATTTATTCTAAGGAACCTTCACTGATAGTTAAGTCTGCCTCTTGGGGTTACGATTCACTTTAATTGATTGACTAATAATAACAATCTTTGTTGCTAAAAAAAAGACAACTAATGTCGTTATATTATATAATACTTGCAAAATACTCTAAAAATCGATAGTGATAGGAGTGTTTATACCAGGATTAAGGTGTATTGCATAAATTAGTATAGAAGAATTCAAAGATGAACTTCTGAATTTTTCACCGTAGGACATGTAACGATGCAGAATCGTAGAACATTTTTGAAAATTCTTTGTAGTTCTGCTGCAGTGCTTTCTGCTCCTTCAATAGCATCATCAGCAGGCTTGTTTAGTCGAGCCGGTGACATCAGAAAAATAAAGTTTCAAAATTCTAATACAGGTGAGCGTGTAAATACAATTTATTGGATAGAGGGTCAATACGTGCAAGAAGCACTTGATCAAATTAATTATTTCATGCGCGATTGGAGACAAAACAAAGTAATAAAAATTGATACCGCTAATTTAAATATTATTGCGGCAACTCAAACATTGTTAGATACAGAAGAGCCCTTTGAACTTTTATCAGGATATCGAACAATTAAAACTAATAAAATGCTTGCAAAAATTACTGCTGGAGTGGCAAGAAATTCATACCACATAAAAGGAATGGCTGCAGACTTGAGAATGAGGTCCAGAACTGTTAGTCAGATTGGTAAGGCCGCTGAATCTTGTAACAGTGGTGGAGTGGGTAGGTACGTGAATTCAAGTTTTGTTCATATCGATTGCGGACCAAAGAGAAGATGGCGTCAATAAACGAGAGTCAGCCATTTATCCTCGTGTTTGACCATTACCATCGACAATATACTTAAACGTAGTAAGCTGTCCTAATCCAACAGGACCTCGAGCGTGAATTTTACCAGTAGCAATACCAATCTCAGCACCAAAGCCAAATTCACCTCCATCCGCAAATTGCGTGGAAGCATTTCGCATTAGTATTGCACTGTCCAAGTCCAAAAAAAACCTCTCTGCCACTTTATCATTTTCTGTAATTATACAGTCAGTATGATTGGAGCCGTACGATTCAATATGTGATACAGCCTCGGATAAACTTCCTACAGTTTTAACCGCAACCGTCATACTCAAAAACTCTTTTCCCCAATCACGCTCATTAGCTAAAACTGTACCGTCGATATGGAGCAAATCGTGAGAAACCCTTACTTCTACTCCAGAAGATATGAGATCTGAAATCATTTTAGTTCCATAACTTTCAATAAATTTCTCGTCAATAAGCAAGCATTCCACAGCACCACAAATTCCTGGCTTTCTTATTTTTGAATTTAAAATTACTTTCTTTGCTTTTACAGGATCAGCATCACTATGAACATAAATGTGAACTATACCTTCAAGGTGAGCAAAAATTGGTACGGTAGCCTTCTCCTGAACCAACTTAACTAGCCCCTTACCACCCCTAGGAACAATCACATCAAAAAACTCGTTCATATTTAACATTTCTTCAACTGCGGAACGATTCCTAGTGGGAACTAACTGGACAAGAGATTTAGAAATACCAGCCTGCTCGCAACCAAACTTAAAGCACTTTTCTAGTACACGAGCCGTGTTATAACTTTCCGAACCACATCGTAATACGCTGGCATTTCCTGATTTTAGGCACAAAGCACCAGCATCAACAAAAACATTAGGCCTACTCTCAAATATAACTCCAATTACACCAATCGGAGTTACTATTTTTTTAATTATTAACCCATTTGGTCGTCGAAATTCCTCGATCATAGTCCCTATTGGATCAGGAAGAGCTGCGATATCGCCTAAACTATTGATTATTTGATCAAGTCTAGTGTCATCAATATAAAGTCGATCAAGCATCGATTCAGTGAGATTTTTACTCAGACCAAACTCCATATCAATTTTATTTTCTTCAATTATTTGGTTTCTACTCTCAAGAAGAGCATCACGAATGCAGTATAAAATTTCGTTTTTTTTATCCGATGTTAATCGTCTAAGAATTTTAGAAGAATTCTTAGCATTTTCACCAACTCTTACCATTTCATCGGAAATTGCAATCATATTTTCATCCTTCTCAATTAAAATTTCACAAAGTCATATCATTACGATGGATAAGCACTGATCTGCCTGGGTGCCGAAGAATGGTTTCAATTTTACTAGAATGGCAACCTTTTATGAGCTCAACATCTTTATGACTGTAGCCAATCAAACCTCTAGCTAAAAATTTTCCACCCATTGTAATCAGGGTTACCGTATCACCCCTAACGAATTGACCAGTAATTTTAGTTACGCCAGCTGGTAATAATGACTTTCCATTTAAGATTGCCTTTTCAGCACCCAAATCAATAAAAATTTCTCCTTTGGGTTTTGTATTGAAAATCCACTGCTTTCTTGCATCAATAGGAGTATCAGAAGATAAAAACCACGTTGATTTTTGTCCCTGCGATATGGCTAAAATTGGAGAGTCACTGCCTCCGTTCGCAATTACCATGTGACAACCAGCAGCAACCGATACCTTTGCAGCCTGTAATTTTGTAAGCATTCCACCCTTGGAAAGTTCACTTTTTTTGTCAGAGGCCATCATCTCTATTTGTTCAGTAATCTTTTCAACAATCGGTACATGCTTTGCCTGAAGATTAAGATTGGGATCAGAGGTATAAAGGCCGTCTACATCAGAGAGTAAAAGTAAAACATTCGCATCGCAAAGTGAGGCAACTTGAGCCGCCAACCGATCATTATCACCAAATCGAATTTCATCAGTTGCCACAGTATCATTCTCGTTAACAATCGGAACAGCACCCATTTCGAGTAATTTTACTAAAGTCGCTCGGCTATTTAAGTACCGTCGTCTATTTTGACTATCTTCAGCTGTCACAAGAATTTGGGCAGAAATTATCCCATGACGCTCCAAACACCTTTGATAATATTGTGCTAATAAAATCTGACCAACCGCTGCCGCTGCTTGGCTCTCCTCTAAGCTCAGACTGACATCTTCCAAATTAAGAATTTTTCTGCCCAATGCGATTGAACCAGAAGACACAATAACCACTTTTTTTCCTTCTGAACGCAATCTATTCACATCTGAAGCAATGGATTCGAGCCATTCCAATCTTAAAGAATTTGTTTTTTTATCAAAGAGTAATGCCGATCCAATTTTTATAACAATACAGCCAGCATTTTTAAATTTAGTTTCCGCTAACTTTTTAATTTCGTTTGTAATCATGGATGCCACACCACTGATTGTTTGTCACGACCACTATCACAACTAAGAGCACTCACAGTTATATAATTTAGTCGCCGCAAAAGAGACTTCATGCCTTGTCCACTTATTGCTGATACAGCGTACACTTCTTTTGTTAACTTTTGTAATTTGGACACTTGTGTCTTCAAATATTTTTTATCAAGTGCATCAATTTTGCTCAGAACTGTAACGATTTTTTTGTTGACCAAGACATTGCCATATTTTTTAAGCTCAAGCATGACTACCCTATGGTCTTCAACTATATTTTCAGATGTTGCATCGATGAGATGGATCAAAGCTGAGCAACGTTCTATATGACCCAAAAACCGAGTCCCTAAGCCTTTTCCGGAATGTGCACCTTCAATCAACCCTGGAATATCAGCAAATATTAATTCTCTGTTATCTATTGCAACAACTCCCAAATTTGGATGCAACGTTGTAAAAGGGTAATCAGCAATTTTTGGTCTAGCATTTGAATTTACCGATAAGAAAGTAGATTTCCCCGCGTTGGGGAGCCCAAAAATTCCAATATCCGCGATTAGCTTTAATCTAAGCCAAATTGTTCTTTCCTCTCCTAATTGGCCTTGATTAGCCTTTCTTGGGGCTTGATTTGTGGATGATTTGAAGCGTAGATTTCCCCATCCACCATTCCCTCCTACCGCTAAACAAATTTTTTCATTCTTTTTCATTAACTCAGCTATTACGGACTCACCATCTTCATCTAAAATTTCAGTTCCTATGGGAACATTAAGAATAATATCAGATCCATTAGCACCATATCGTTGCTTCCCCATCCCTGGTTGGCCATTTTTAGCAAAAAAATGTTGCTGATAACGAAAATCAATCAGAGTATTTAAGCCATTAACCGCTTGGATTTGAACACTCCCACCATCCCCGCCATCACCGCCGTCTGGCCCTCCAAACTCAATATATTTTTCTCTTCTAAAACTTACACAACCAGAACCACCGCTTCCAGAACGAATATAAACTTTTACTAAATCAAGAAATTTCAAAGCTGCTTCCTAAACTCATGTTTAACTTCTAAACTACACAACATTATAAACGAAGTGACTATATTTAAATTTGAGACATCGGCTTTTCTCTTAGTATATTTTTTGAATTCTGAATATTTATAAAATCCCACAGTTAACATTAGAATGCCATCTGCAACATTCTTGTTAATCCAACGGTTATACACTTAACTAATCAACTATAACACAATTGATTATTTTAGCTCCTATAACGTCTCACACTATAAACTCAGTCAAACTACGCTTGAGTTCATGGCTTAACCTTTTCATCGTTTAGTGAAACCTTTCACCCTGAAATAACGGATATAAATGTTCTACCTTTCAAGCCTTTATGAAATGAGACATGACCCTCCCCAGTGGCAAAGATTGTATGATCTTTACCTAAACCAACATTAGCTGCTGGCCACCATTTTGTTCCGCGTTGGCGAACGATAATATTGCCTGGTTTGACAAATTCTCCGCCAAACTTCTTAACTCCTAATCTCCGACCTGCAGAGTCTCGTCCGTTTCTTGACGAACCGCCAGCTTTCTTATGAGCCATTTAGGGTCTCCTCTCTAATTCTTTTTGGTTGCGACGGGTTTCTTCACACCCTTTACCTTCGACAATGGCTTCTTGGCCGTTTCAGCTTTAACCGTTGGCTTCTTGGCGGTTTCAGCTTTAACCGTTGGCTTCTTGGCGGTTTCAGCTTTAACCGCTGGCTTCTTGGCCGTTTCAGCTTTAACCGTTGGCTTCTTGGCGGTTTCAGCTTTAACCGTTGGCTTCTTTATTGTTTTTGTGCTGGATTTAATTAATGTAACCCCAACCTCAATTTTATCTCCAGAATTTTCTGCTCCAGATGATAAAATTTCCTTTACTCTTAACACCGTTACATTTTGCCTATGTCCCCGAGTACGTTGAGAAGAATGCTTTCGTCGACGCTTAACAAACGAGGTTACTTTTTTACTTTTGGCTTGCTCAAGCACTTCAGCATGAACGGCGGCTCCCGTTATGACAGGCGTCCCCACCTCTACCTTCTTGTCACCAATCATCATAATATGATCAAACTGAACTAATGCACCAGATTCGGCCGAAAGCTTTTCTACGATTATCACGTCATTTTGGGAGACCTTGTACTGCTTACCCCCAGTTTTTAAAACTGCAAACATTTTTTTTCCTTATTAAACCGCATCAACTGGCCTCAAACGAGTTTTGGATTTTTATCCGCCTAAGATTGCGTACTTTATATTTAGTCTGATTAACACATTTATGAAATCTATCTAATAAATCGGATGAGTTGTCAACACTTTGAGTGCATTCTAAAAGTTGAAAACTAAATAGTTTTTCTTTATATAATTATAACAAGTGGAGAGGTGCCAGAGTGGTCGAATGGGGCGGTCTCGAAAACCGTTGTGGGGGCAACTCTACCCAGGGTTCGAATCCCTGTCTCTCCGCCATCACATTCTGCCCATTCCTGTTACTAGTATGTCTGGAGCTATTCCTGCGCAAGATCATGGATTTACAACAACGTTGTGCGACTGATGCCCCGCATCACCTCTCATATCAGCGATAATTTCCACTAAACCTCAGCTGGTGATTTAGCGAGGGTGGGTTTTCCCTGCTTTTCGGTATTAACAGGGAATTTAACAGGGAATTTTTTCTTTTTTGATGTTTTGGAACGTTAAAATGTAAGAGAAAACCCAATGTTTATTGGGATTTTATAAAACTGACCTCAAAAAATAACAGGGAATTTAATTGGCCGTAACAGGGAATTCAGCCCAAAAACGGGGCTTCTTGCTTAGACCAATCAAGGGGCAATTCACGCTGGGTGAGAATCTTGATTGTGAGGTCTCGATTGGACTTGCCGTCTACAATGGCTCTGAGAATCTTAGGAGATAAAAAGGCAAGGCGTATGCGCTTCCAGATCATGCCCTCAGGAATATTATGGGCTTGCATAATATCGGAGACAGACTGTCCTGCCTTGATCTGCTATACCCAAGCCTGAGCTGTTACAATGGCTCTTATAAGGGCGTGATTGGGCTCTCCCTTATAGCCAACCCAGGTGAGCTTGGTCCCATTCGTGCGCTTGCGAAGCGTGACAGG
>JAQWUC010000024.1 GCA_029242355.1 Paracoccaceae bacterium
TATGCGTAGGAAATATATATGACCTTTAACCCTCAATAAAGTTGGGCTTAAGAAATGGCTTCAAATAATAACGCTGCGGCGTCTTCTGGAGGTATGCCACAGCTAGACTTTAGTACTTTTCCGAATCAAGCTTTCTGGCTAGTTCTTGTGCTAATATGCTTATTCATGATGGTACGACTTTTGATTATACCTCGAATGGACAGTATTTTGGCAAATAGAAGGAAAGTTATAGAAGAGGATCTAATAGGTGCTGAAAAGTTCCGTGAAGATGCTGAAGAGCTTGAAAAGTCTATTACGGAAGAGATTGACCAATCTAGACTTCGTGCAGCTGAAATTATAAACAAAAGTAAAGATAAAATAAAACAAAATCAAAAAAAGGGTTTGATGGAAGCAACCGAAATCACAAATGCGTTAGTTGCAGATTCAAATAAAGCGATTCAGAAAATGCAAAAAGAGGCTTCTAAGCAGGTTGAAAAAATATCGACCGAACTCATTCCCGAGATAGTAGCTAAACTGGGCGCAAAAAAGTGACCTTCTAACACACTAAAGAAAAGAAAAAACATGTCGATCTACTTAAAAAAAAATTTATTGCTAGCGTTTACGCCGTTTGTTATTTTCTCAATTTTTGGAAACGTTGCCCACGCTTCTTCTGACGCGCCTGCACTTAGTCTGGATAATACAAATTTTGTTGTCTCACTCGCTTTTATTGCATTCTTAGCGATAATCTTTTATTTACGAGTACCAACAAAAATATCTGGATTACTTGATGACCGTTCTAAGTCCATAGAGAATGATATAAATAACGCAAATTTAATTTTAGAAGAATCAAAAACATTGCTCGCTAATCTAGAGCGAGAACACAAAATTAACATAGAAAAGGCCAAAAATATCGTAGTCGAAGCAGAAACAGAGGCAAAAAATATTTTAAGTGAAGCAAAAAAGGAAGTACGGTTATCCATCGAGAGAAAAGTTAAATTAGCAGAGGATCAAATCAAAGCAACTGAAGACGCCGTAATAAAAAGTATTAAAGACAGAGCTATCGACCAATCAATTTTAATGGCTGAAACCGAGTTGTCAAAAAGAGTAAAAAGTAAAAATAATGACTCTATGGTAAACGAATCCTTAAAGATTTTAGACTCTGAATTAAAACGATTACGAGTTTAGTTCGAAAAATCATCAAAATAATAGTACACAGAAATATCACCAGCAATAAACCATGTTAATAGAATTTTATCTGTGTGAAATTACTTGCTGAGAACTAATTCTGTCTTGAATTACTTTTGAAAAATCTTTGTGACTATTTGAGAGGTAAGTTGGTAAAAAAATTTAAAGTACTTGGGATAGGAAACGCGATGGTAGATATTCTTATCCAATCGAATGACGAGTTTCTCTCTCGACATGATATAAAAAAAGGCGTCATGCAACTTGTAGATTTAGAGAGAGCCAAGACACTTTACAGCAAGTTTGGAACCGAACCTGAAGTTTCAGGAGGTTCGGGCGCTAACACAATTTATGGCTTAGCATCGCTTGACATTCCCACTTGCTACATCGGTAAGGTAAAAAATGATATCCTAGGAAATCGTTTTAAATCAGATTTATTGCGCATGAATATACATTATGGAACAGAGCTAAGTAACAAAGAAACCTTAGCAGAAACTGGGAGGTGTATAGTTTTCATCACACCTGACGGAGAAAGGTCTATGAATACATATCTGGGTGTAACCGAACATCTCCAAGAAACCGATATTGATTATGAATGTGTTAGGCAATCTGAATGGATTTATCTTGAAGGTTATCGATTTGACGGACCAGCCAGCGAAAAAGCTTTTAATAAGGCTACAAAAATTGCCAAAGCTAATCTATGCAAAGTAGCATTGACATTATCTGATCCATTTTGCGTTGAACGTAATATGCAAGCATTTAAAAAAATAATCTATAATGATGTCGACCTCCTTTTTTGCAATGAAGCCGAACTCAAGTTGCTGTATGGCACCCCCAACCTAGAGAACGCTGTTAAGAAAGGGTCTAAAGATGTTCAAATGTTGGTTTGTACAGTTGCAGAACGAGGTGCAATAATTGCAGACAAAGGCAATATTATCTCCGTCCCTACAAAAAAAACAAAAGTATTGGACTCAACTGGTGCTGGGGACTTGTTTGCAGCGGGGTTTTTTAATGGTATTTTGAATAAAGAAAAAATGGAGATTTGTGGTCAAATGGGTAATTTAGCTGCATCTGAGATTATTAGTCATCTAGGAGCCCGCCCTGAGATTAAGTTAAAAAACTTGTTTGATAATTATCTTTTCAAGTAAACTGCATATAATTAATCTTTAGTCGCTAACCTAAAAACATCTTCCAACGCAGGATCACAAGTCGCTATATCTCTTATAGAAATATCGCCATTTCTGCATAAATCAATTAATTCTTCGGTTGAAATTTGGGACTTGTCAAAAGATAACTCAAGTGATCCATCAACTTGAATTGTTGGGATTACTGCCGATGGGAACTCAGGTATTTGCATTATTTTTTCATGTGGATGAATTATTAAGATTTTACTTTTAATCTTATTTAAAAGAGTAGTTGTTGCTCCATATTCAACTAAAGTTCCTTTATTTAATATTCCTATCTGATCGCACACTTTTTGAGCTTCTTCAAGATAATGTGTTGTTAAAATAATTGTTGTCCCTGATGCCTGAAGCTCTAAGACATAGTCCCAGAGCATCTCTCTAAGTTCAATATCAACGCCAGCTGTTGGTTCATCCAGGATCAAAACAGGCGGGCTATGAACCAAGGCTTTAGCCATTAATAGCCGTCGTCTCATTCCACCAGAAAGGGATCGAGCATATGAATCTTTTACATCCATCAATCCAACCTTACCTAATATTTTTAAAGTTTGCCTTTGATGTCTTGGTACACCAAATAGACCAGCTTGGATTTCCAAGGCCTGTCTCGGTGATAAAAATGGGTCTAAGTTCAATTCCTGAGGAACAACTCCTAAAAAGGATCTTGACTGTTCAGGATTTTGGTCTTGATCGTAACCCCATATTGAAACTGAACCACTCGATTTATTTGTTAAGCCTGCTACAATATTTATTAGAGTTGATTTGCCTGCTCCATTGGGGCCGAGAAGGCCAAAAATGCAACCGGTGGGAATCTTCAGGGAAAGTGCATTCAATGCTTTTTTTTTATTTTGCTTTCTGCGACCATTGTAAGTTTTTGATACGCCTGCTAATTTAAGAGCATACTTCACTGTAACTACTTTCTCTAAACCAAGGGTTTTTATGAAATTATTGATTGCGTACTGCCGTATTGTTAATACTATTTCATAAACGAATCTAGATCAAAAGATATTAAAACTTAATATAATTAAAGGTGATTTATGACAGATCAACCTCAAGAAATTGAAGAGGTTACCTCTCTGACAGTGGCATGTAAAGGGAGCCCTGCAAACATGACTGGAGGCCATCCAAAAGTTTGGCTAAAAATTTCTTCCGAGAAGGGTACTATCACTTGTCCGTATTGTGAAAAAACTTTTGTACTACGAGCAAAGGTTATATAATGGTAATGGCTTTTTTAAATAAAAAATTTGGTTAAAAAAATAATGAAACCCGTATTTGGTGAAGGACACAAACTACATCTAATTGATGGATCTGGTTTTATTTTTAGGGCCTATCATGCTCTCCCTCCTCTGAGTCGTTCAGATGGTATTCCCATAGGAGCAGTAGCTGGCTTTTGTAATATGATTTACCGGATAATCGAAAATAATGAGGGACCAAATGAACCAACCCATTTAGCTGTGATTTTTGATCATAAAAGTAAAACATTTAGATCTAAAATTTTTCCCAAATACAAAGCGAACCGCCCCCCAGCACCCGAAGATCTCGTTCCTCAATTTAGCTTAATTAGGCAAGCTACAATTGCATTTAATTTACCCTCAATAGAAGTTGAGGGATATGAGGCTGATGATATTATCGCATCTTATGCTTTAGAAGCAAGTAAATTAGGTGCCTCAGTTACAATTGTATCGTCAGATAAGGATTTAATGCAATTGGTAGGTAACGGGATTTCTATGTACGATGCGATGAAAAATAAAACTATCAATAGGGACGAGGTCATTGAAAAATTTGGTGTCAGTCCAGAAAAAGTTATTGATGTTCAATCCTTAGCAGGTGACAGCGTAGATAACATTCCAGGAGCTCCCGGTATTGGTATAAAAACAGCTGCACAGCTTATAACGCAGTTTGGTGACCTTGATTCTTTGCTTAAAAAAGCAAATGAAATAAAACAACCTAAAAGACGGCAAACACTTGTTGAAAACGCGAAGCAGATTATCCTATCTCGAGAACTAGTTACCTTGAAAACTGATGTACCATTGCCACTAACCCTCCCACAGTTAGAAAGAAAAAGTCTAGATCCAGACGTAATACTTAATTTCACGTCAAAAATGGAATTTAGAACATTAACTAAGCGCATTTCAAAAAAATTAAATGTTACAGATCCTAGCCAAAGTTCTTCTGTAATATTTACTGATAAACAAATAACTGAAGAAACTAACGAATATCTCAGTAGGGTTCAAAAAAAACCTTTTAAAAACTATTCAATTGTCATCACTAAAGAGCAACTTTACGATTGGTCTAACAAAATTAAAGAACGTGGATATTTTTCTGTTGACACTGAGACAACCTCCCTCGACGAACTTGAAGCAGAATTAGTGGGAATTTCATTATCAGTTTATCTAGGTGAAGCTTGTTACATACCTATTGCTCACAAACAAGGCGAAAGTTCTACTGAAACACTATTCGACAAACCCCTCTCTCACGATACTAGTCAACTCGAACGAACTGAAATTTTAGATACTCTAAGACCATTATTAGAGTCTGATAGTATTCTTAAAATAGGCCAAAACATTAAATACGACATAAAAATCTTCCATAAGGTTGGTATTAATTTGACCTGTATCGATGATACTATGTTAATGTCCTATACCTTACATGGTGGCCTTCATAGACATAATATGAATACTCTCTCAGAACTTTACTTAAATCACGAACCAATCAAAATTCAATCTTTAATAGGAACGGGCAAAACGGCTAAAACATTTGATATGATACCAATAAGTGCTGCTGCGCCCTATGCCGCTGAAGATGCAGATATTACATTAAGATTATGGCTTATTTTTAAACCAAAGCTTTCAAAAAATGGTATGCGCCAAGTTTATGAAAGTATGGAACGACCAATGGTCGAGCTGCTAGCTAAAATGGAATTAAAAGGAATATGCGTAGATAAGGTGCTTCTAAATGAGATGTCAAACTCATTGGCTTTTAGACTTCTTGAATTAGAAACTAAAATACACATTTTGGCAGACCAAAAATTTAATATAGCTTCACCAAAACAATTAGGTGAAATTCTATTTGAAAAAATGGCTATCCCTGGTGGAAAAAAAAGCAAAAATGGTGCCTATGCTACCGGTGCCGACATCCTGGAAAACTTGGCCGCGAATAAAAATACATTTGCTGAAAAAGTATTAGAGTGGCGCCAAATGGCAAAGCTCAAATCAACCTATACCGACGCCCTAAGACACCATATAAATGCAGAGACGAAGAGAGTTCATACGTCATACATTATATCTGGAGCATCTACTGGGCGCTTATCTTCGGCAGAACCAAATTTACAAAATATACCGATTCGCACAGAAGAGGGAAGACGAATCCGCAAAGCTTTTATAGCTAAAAAAGATCATGTTCTCCTTAGCTTGGACTATAGTCAAATTGAACTGAGAATTCTTGCTCATGTAGCCAATATACCTAGCCTAAAACTTGCTTTCGCCAATAAAATAGATATTCATGCCCTAACGGCCTCTGAGATGTTTAACATTCCTTTGAATGAAATGACTTCAGATATCCGGCGCAAGGCAAAAGCTATAAATTTTGGAGTGATTTATGGGATATCTGCATTTGGCTTGGCAAATAACTTGAGAATTCCTCGAGAAGATGCAAAAGAATTCATAGACACCTATTTCAGACGCTTTCCTCAAATCAGAGAGTACATGGACTCAACCATAATTTTTGCCAAAAAACATAACTATGTTGTAACTTTATTTGGGCGAAGAATCCATATACCAAATATAAATAGTAAGGGGCATGCTTCTGGTTTTGCACAGAGAGCGGCTATTAATGCGCCTATTCAAGGTTCTGCAGCTGATATAATAAGAAGAGCTATGATACGAATACCAGGAATGTTAAGAGCTAACTCTTTATCCGCTGATATGCTCCTCCAAGTGCATGATGAACTTATATTTGAAGTGCCAAACACGGAAGTAAAAATAACATCAAAATTGGTATCTGAGGTAATGGAAACGGCTTGTGATCCAATTGTAAAACTTGATGTGCCCCTAATTGTAGAAGCTGGAATAGGAAATAATTGGTCAGAAGCGCATTAAAATTCTTTTCTAAAACAGATTATGGAAAATCGTCCTGCTCTTGGGGAAGGGTTACCTTATTCGTTCCAGTTTTTTCTCGATAGCTCTTAAAATTTTCAAATCACAATGCCGCACTACGACGTTGGTTCCATGAACACCGTCCATAGAAAATGGATAAGAGCCAATCGATGCACTAGAAAAACAGGATGCAATAACCCCCAAGTCCTTAGCAATTTCACTTTCTGGTCTTAAGAATTTAATAGAGATCGACAATAAAGGGGGGCCTCCAACTAAGGTTGGGATGATAGAATCTACCATAGCTTTAAAAATTGATGGAACGCCAGCCATGACATAGACATTTTGTAACGAAAACCCTGGTGCTTTAGAGATAGGATTGTCTATCAATATAGCTCCATCTGGAATTCTAGCCATTCTGAGACGAGCTTCATTTAAAGACTTTTCACCGTCTTTGTAATTACTACCTAAAATTAATTTTGCATCTTCTCTGACACTTATACCGACTTCAAAAGCTTGAGCAATGGCGTCTGCCGTAATATCGTCATGCGTTGGTCCGATACCACCACTCGTGAACAAATAAGTATAAATAGATCTCAAAGTGTTAACAGCTGATACAATTTCACTGCTCGAATCAGAAACCACCCTAACCTCAGCCAGATGTATACCTGCTTCAGTTAATTTACTTGCAATGACCTGCGTATTACAATCCTGTGTTCGCCCAGATAAAATCTCATCCCCAATAACAAGCATAGCAGCATTAGGGAGTCTCGTATTTGTTTTTACTGACGGCATTTGAACTCCAATTTATAATACTTTTTGTTTATAGATTTGCAGCTTGCACTCATTTGATATCGAATTTTTTAAATCTACAACCAAATTGTACCCCCCAATAATTATCAGGATCATTTGAATAAATATAGGTAAAATTTGAAAATTTTTACCAAACACCCTCTAAACACCTGATAAATTAAACCCGTGAACGCTGATATGATTATTTTAATAAAAACTAACATAGATTATTTGCAAAAACTGGATTTTTATAATAGGGCAAAGTAACATCTGAAAATTAACAGGAAAGATAAAGAATTGAGTCCAATCAGAGTAAACACAGACGGTATCAGAATACATTCAGAGAATGAATTTTTAGGAATGAGAAAGGCATGTACTCTGGCTGCTGAAACTTTGGATATGATTGGAGAGCACGTTGTCTGCGGTGTATCAACAGAACAATTAAATAAAATTTGTCATGATTTTATAACTAACAATAACGCAATTCCTGCAACGCTCGGTTACCGAGGCTTTCCCAAATCATGTTGCATATCAATAAATCATGTGGTCTGTCATGGGATCCCTGGAGGAAAAAAGTTAAAGGACGGGGATATCTTAAATATCGATGTAACGTGTATTCTAGATGGATGGTATGGGGATACAAGTAGAATGTATTTTGTTGGTCAGTTACAGCGAAAGGCACAACGGCTTATTGAGGTTACTCATGAATCACTCATGAGAGGAATTAATATTGTAAAACCAGGCAATACCTTTGGGGATATAGGAGCCGCTATACAAGAATTTGTTGAGTCAAAAAAAATGACTGTAGTTAAAGAATTTTGCGGTCATGGGCTAGGCGAAGTCTTTCATTCCGCCCCAAATGTTTTACATTATGGAAAAAAAGGAACTGGTGCCAAGCTAGAGCCTGGGATGTTTTTTACAATTGAACCAATGGTCAACCTCGGCAAGGCTGAGACTAAAATACTTGCTGATAATTGGACTGCCGTCACAAAAGATAAGTCTTTATCCGCGCAATTTGAACACTCCATTGGCGTAACTGAAACAGGTTGCGAAATATTCACTCTTTCTCCAAAGAATTTATTTTATCGTAATCAATGAGCAAATTTGAAAGTAAAATGATGGAGGTTAGTTTTATTCCTCGTGATCTCAGGCGAAACGAATTAGAAAGATCTATATATTTTAAGAGCAAAGCTTTTTACAAGTACTCTGGACTTATTCCTAAAGCATGGAAAACAAATTATACAACAAGAGGGAAAAGAGTTGTTTTAATTCATAACCCAAAAGCTGCAGGAACTTCATTAAAAAATCTTTTGTCTGATATAAATCAAACCAGTCATTCAATGCCCTCTAATGTTTGT
Source organism: Paracoccaceae bacterium (assembly GCA_029242355.1). Taxonomy (GTDB): domain Bacteria; phylum Pseudomonadota; class Alphaproteobacteria; order Rhodobacterales; family Rhodobacteraceae; genus JAYZEV01. The sequence goes on from JAQWUC010000024.1 coordinate 8,581, forward strand.
AGCGAAAAAAATTGGATAAACTCTTTTAGCATTTGTGCAATTAGGGACCCATTTGAACGCTTTATTTCAGGTTATATCTTCATGACAAAAAGTAAATTCCAAGGTGTATTATATAGAAAATATGGGAAAAAACTGTTTGACCTTAATCCTTTCACATTTTTAGAATTTATAAAACAATACCCGGAAAAACTTGGGCCTCAAGTCAACTGGGTTTCACATTACTCCAAAGTGAAACCAAGATGTGATCTTATTCTTCGTACCGAAGAGTCTCATAAATGGATAAAACAATTGAAATCGCATGGGATAGAAACACTCAGCAGTCAATTATATAATTTAAACTCAACATCAAATAATGTTAAAAAATCGAAACTTGCTTCAAGCCTCACCAAAAAAGAAATTACAATGCTAAGACACCGCGTTTGGGATTACTACAAAACTGATTATAAATTATTTGGTTATCAAAAAAATTGTGATTTAAATTGAATCTTAAAAACATTAAACAAATTAAATGCTCGGTCTAAATTAACTTCAGTTTCGACCATGGCAATATTTGTATTTTTTTCCTGAGCCGCAGGGACAGGTCGCATTTCTACTAACTCTTCCCCAACTCTTGTGATTAAACGCTTTACTATCACTTTTTAAAGACCCTTTTTGAACAGATTCTAACTCTTGCGGAGCATCAACAACTTGTACAAAAGAGATAAACTTGGTAACGTCGCCTCTGAGCCTTTGTAGCAAATTATCAAAAAGTGAAAATGCTTCTGATTTATATTCGTTCAATGGATCTTTTTGCGCATAACCCCTAAAGCTGACAACTGTCCGTAAATGTTCTAGAGTTAATAAATGATCCTGCCAACCCTTATCTATTGTTTGTAAAACAACTTGTCTTTCAATTTTTCTCATTACTTCTGGACCATAAAGTCCTACTTTTTGAGCTATATGTCTATCAGAAGCCTCTACAATACGAGAAGAAATAACATCAGGGTTAATATCATCTTCTTTCATCCAGTCTGAAAGCGGTAAAACCAACGATAAACCAGTCTTTAACTCTTCGTGAAGTTTGCTTATTTTCCACTGCTCAGGGTACTCATCCTTAGAAAGGTTAGACAGTACCAAATCATCAATAACATCGTGCCTCATGTCACTAACAATTTCTGACAAATCTTCAGCATCCATAATATCTCTGCGTTGGGAGAAAATGGCCTTCCTTTGCTCATTCATTACATCATCATATTTAAGGATATTTTTTCTGATATCAAAATTTCGTGCTTCAACTTTGCTCTGTGCGCGCTCAAGCGCCTTATTAACCCAGGGGTGCGCGATACTCTCTCCCGCTTTCATTCCAAGTTTTGATAACATTGAGTCCAATTTTTCTGAACCAAATATTCGCATTAGATCATCTTCCAAACTCAGAAAAAATACCGTTCGACCAGGATCTCCTTGCCTACCAGATCGTCCCCTCAATTGGTTGTCAATTCGTCTACTTTCATGGCGTTCTGTCGCTAATACAAACAAACCGCCGGCTTCAATAGCCTTCTTCTTATTTATTGCTATAGCATCCTCAATAGTTTTTCTAATAGTCGTGGAATCTCCTGTTTGTCCTGACTCTTTTAAAGCGAAGTTTACTCTCATTTCCACATTTCCACCTAACTGGATATCGGTTCCTCTGCCTGCCATGTTTGTAGCGATTGTAACCGCTCCTGAGACCCCAGCATTCGCTATAATTTGAGCTTCTTGTTCATGGTATCGTGCATTTAAAACTTGATGAGGAATTTTTGCATTCTTTAAAATCTTTGCAATTATTTCTGACTTCTCTATTGACGTCGTACCTACTAAGGTTGGTTGACCTCTATGATGTGCAGCTTCAATTTCCTTAGAAACCGCTTCATACTTTTCTTTCGTCGATCTAAAAACCTGATCATCTTCATCATTACGAGTAATAGGCATATTTGTTGGCACCTCGACAACACCAAGATTATAAATTTCGAGAAACTCATCTTGTTCAGTCAATGCTGTTCCAGTCATGCCGGAAAGCTTTTCATAAAGCCTAAAATAATTCTGAAATGTAACCGATGCTAAAGTTTTATTTTCAGATTGAATCTCGATACTCTCTTTTGCCTCGATAGCTTGATGCAATCCATTCGATAGCCTTCTTCCAGACATCATACGACCAGTAAATTCATCAATGAGAATGATTTGATTATCCTTAACAATATAATCCTTATCTTTTGTAAATAATTTGTGCGCTAGAAGACCTTGACTAACATGATGTACCAGCGTTGCACTTTCTGGATCATACAATGTAACATCAACACTCAATAATTTAAGTTCCTTTAAATTGTTCTCAACAAAATCATTTCCTGAGTCAGTTAAGGCCGCAGACCGGCTCTTTTCATCAATCTCGTAGTGAATTTCTTCAAGTGTTGGTATTAATTTATCAATTACTTTATAGAGTTCCGACCTATCTTCTGTTGGTCCAGAAATAATTAATGGCGTTCGTGCTTCATCAATCAAAATGCTGTCAACTTCGTCAACAATTGCAAAATAGGGAGCTCGCTGATTGAGGTCTCTCAATTCTACCTTCATATTATCTCTTAGATAATCGAATCCCAATTCATTATTGGTAGCGTACGTCACATCTGAGTTATATGCCTTTTTTTTCAAATCCTCATCCATATCAGGGTACACAGACCCCACACTTAAACCCAGAAATGTGTAGATTTTTCCCATCCATTCAGCATCTCGTTTTGCTAAGTAATCATTAACGGTGACAACGTGAACACCCTTCTCTAGCAGTGCATTTAAATAAACTGGTAAGGTTGCAGTTAACGTCTTTCCTTCTCCAGTTTTCATCTCCGCGATATACCCGTTATGAAGAAAAATTCCACCCATAAGTTGGACATCAAAAGGTCGCAAACCGAGAGCTCTAATTGATGCTTCGCGGACAACGGCGAAAGCTTCAGGAAGCAGTGTATCAAGACTAATACCGTTTGCTAAACTCTTCTTAAATTCAACTGTTTTTTCTTTTAACTCATTATCAGAAAGTTCCGAAATAATCTTTTCAAACGAATTTATCCTTTCAACAGTTTTTGTAACAGATTTAATCTTTCGGTCATTCTCAGACCCAAAAACTTTCCGTGCTATTCGTCCAAAACCTAACATAACTTTTATATTCCTCGAGTATGGTAAAGCATTAGCAGCCTGACTCTCTCTAAAAAATCTGTTCATTTGACTGTTATTAAACATTTAAATACGTTAATGTTCAGAAAACAATACATTTAACTTTCATGCTGAATTAAACCTAAATTTCTTAGTATTCAAGTAAGAATAAAAAAACCTATGGTTGCATAAGTAAACTTCATCTAAAACTGATTATAATACAAGGACAGAAAACAAAAAATGACATACTTTAAGAAAATTAAGATTTTTTCTCTAACTCTTCTTCTATTTTTAAACTTGCCAGCTGCTAGTGAAGACTACACTGCAAATAGCACCTTGGCAGAAGTTAACGGAAAACCCATTACCCTTGGCCATGTGATAGCAGCAGTAGCAAGATTACCTGAAGAATATTCCAATTTAGAACCAGATTACCTTCTCGATGGAATCTTAGATCAAATAGTGAAACAAGAAGTTATGGCACAAACTTTAGATGATTCTAAGCTACTTATCAAAGTGTCATTAGAGAACGAAATTAGATCCTTAAAAGCAAAATATGCAGTTGAGCAGCAAATGCAAGATTATCCAACGACTGAGATGGTACAAAATGCGTATCAAGAGTTAATCTCAGTAACAGAAAATACCGAAGAATTTAATGCTTCTCATATCTTAGTAGAAACCGAAGACCGCGCTTTAGAAATTCTTAAATTATTAGAAACAGGAATACAGTTTACGAAATTAGCTAAAGAAAATTCAACCGGCCCATCTGCTCCGAATGGGGGACAATTAGGATGGTTCGGTGCGGGCCAAATGGTGCCAGAATTTGAAACTGCAGTGATGGTGTTAGAAATTGGAAAAGTGAGCCAACCTGTAAAAACGCAATTTGGATGGCACGTGATTAAATTAAATAATCGGCGGACAAAGCCATTACCAACCTTGGAAGAACTCCAGCCTGAGATCATACAACAATTAAACCAAGATCGTATTGATGAATTAGTTAAAATTAAAACTGAGAAAGCAGGGATAATTTTAGTAAACAAAGCTATAAATTCATCCTCAATTTGTAATTTGGAACTATTAAAATAATTAGAAAAAATGAACTTAATATAAATGAAAAATACTATATCTAAATTTGCACCCAAAAATGGGTTTCCACACCTTCCAATTATTGACGGTATAAAGCTTTCTGCAGTTAATGCAGGTATTAGTAAAACAAATAAGCTAGATCTTCTACTTGTTAGGGCTTCAAAAAATTCAACGATCTGTGCACTTTTTACAAAGTCAAAAACATGCTCTGCTGCAGTTGATTGGAGTCGACAAAACTTAGAAAAGGTCCAAAACCAACAAAAGCCACTTGGGTTGTTGGTAAACTCGGGAAATGCAAATGTTTTTACCGGACCCCATGGCGAAACCACTGTAAGAAAATCTATCACATCAACAGCTCATCACCTGAAGACCTCTGACGAAAATATTTTCGTAGCATCAACGGGAGTTATCGGAGAATTGTTACATCATAACCAAATAACATCACAAATTGAAAATCTAACAAAAAATCTTAAACCTTCTATGTTTTTAAGTGCTGCAGAAGCAATAA
>JAQWUC010000025.1 GCA_029242355.1 Paracoccaceae bacterium
CGCCCTCTTTTTCATTACCAGCACTTATGTACGATCATAGATGTGCAGGATCAATAGCGTATCAGAAACTTGCTGCTGAATTTCTAGATCGAGAAGACATTGTATAACTATATTTTGGTTAGAGGTTGGTATGGACGATAAGAACAGAAAAAAGGGTTTAGGAAGAGGTCTCTCAACATTATTAGCGGAAACTAACAATGATAAGGGCAACAATTTAGATGTTTCTATAATTGACAGATATTTGCCTATTGAGAAAATAGAACCAAATCTAAATCAACCACGAAAGAAATTTGATAAGTTAAAATTAGAGGAACTATCTCAATCTATTTTTAAAAATGGAATTATTCAACCTGTTATCGTTCGACCCAAAGGCTTTAAATATGAATTGATAGCTGGAGAGAGGCGCTGGAGGGCAGCACAATTATGTAAAATCCACTCAATACCTGTTATCGTCCGTGATATCACTGATGAACAAGCCGCAGAATATGCAATAGCAGAAAATATCCAAAGAGAAGATTTAACATCAATTGAAGAGGCTAGATCATATAAAAATTTATTAGATATTTATAGCTATACTCAAGAAGAAGTTTCTACAGCATTAGGAAAATCTAGAAGCTATATTGCAAATATGTTGCGTTTGTTAACTTTACCAGCGACCGTTATTAGTTTTTTAGAGGAATCTAAGATTTCTATAGGTCATGCAAGAGCTTTAGTTGGTTTAGAAGATCCAACTAACACCGCAAAAAAAATAATCTCTAGAAATCTTTCTGTTCGGGAAACTGAAGCCCTTGTAAAACGAATTCGTTCTAATAGTTCACTCTCAATCAGTACATCGACTAAAAGAATTAAAAAAGATATTGATACCTTAAATTTAGAAAAATCATTGACGTTTCAGACAAAATTTAAAATAACAATTAATCAACATATAGATAATAAAAGTGGTAAATTAACATTTAATTATAATAGTTTAGAAGAGCTAGATAGAATATGTGATTTTTTATACAAAAGATAAATTAACATAAAAGTTCTTTTATAACATAATTTGTAAGAAGCCTACCTGAATCAGTGGTTTTTAATTTATAATTTTCAATTTTTATTAACCCATCAAGAAGGAGCTGATCAAGTTTATGTTTCGGGAGGGTACATTTTGTTAAATTGGAGTAATGGCTTAAATCTATACCTTCTTTTAGTCGTAATCCCATAATGAGGTATTCTTCAGCTTGTTCAGTTTTTGATATTTGCTCAAAAGAAAATTGATTAAACTTTTTTTGTTGTACTTGTCTTAACCATAATTCTGGATTTGACGATGTTTCGGTTAAATACCTTTTATTATCAATCTCCACCCGTCCATGAGCACCTGGCCCGACTCCGATAAACGATCCTCCGCGCCAATAGGTTAAGTTATGCTGACATTCCTCACCTTTTTGTGAATAATTTGAAATTTCATAAGGATGCAAATTTTTTGATTGGCAAATTTGTTGTGTTAAGTTAAAAAAATCAGCGGCGGTATTAGTGTCTGGTAGTCCTAATAGTTTTCCTTTTGTTAATAGCTCTCCAAAACGAGTATTGTCTTCAATTGTTAGTTGGTAAAGAGATAGATGACCAACTGCCATGTTTAGAGCCTCTAAAAGTTCATTTTCCCAGTTCGTTAATGTTTGATTTTGACGACCATATATTAAATCAAAACTTACACGATCAAAAGTAGAGGCAGCTATGTCAAAAGAACTTCTTGCTTCGTTCACGGTATGTAGTCTACCAAGGCGCTTTAAATCTTTATCGTTTAGAGCTTGTACACCTAGAGATAAACGATTTACTCCTGACTTTTTAAACGCTTTAAATTTTTTAGCTTCAACGGATGTTGGGTTTGCTTCCAGAGATATTTCTATATTTGATTCACAACTCCATAGTTTAAAAATTGTTTCTAAGATTTTTGAAACAGTATTTTCTGACATTAAACTTGGAGTTCCACCCCCGAAGAAGATTGATGAAATTTTATTTTCCCAAGTTTTTTTTGACCAATACTCAAGTGAATTTATATAACCGGTTACCCATTCGTCCTGGTTTATTGATTGTCTGACGTGGCTATTAAAGTCACAATAAGGGCATTTTGCTTGGCAAAACGGCCAATGGATATAGATACTGTTGGTTTTTGAAAACAGGATATTAATTTTGTTAAAACTCTTGATGATCAAGAGGCTTTATAAAAAAGCCCCTTGATTGTTACTTTTATTGAGGAATATCGCCTTCTATTCCTTCAACATAAAAGTTCATTCCCAAAAGTGTTCCGTCATCTGCTGTTTCTCCAGTTGATAGCCAGGCAGAACCATCTTGTTTATTTATTGGTCCAGTGAAGGAGTGAATTGTTCCAGAAGCAATTGCATCATGAAGATTTTGAGCTTCTTTCCTAATTTTTTCTGGAATTTCTTTTGAAAATTCACTTATTGCCGCCATGCCTGGAGCTAAACCGTCCCACGTATCTTCGCTCTTCCAAGTACCATTTAAAGCTTTGCCAACTCTTTCTACATAGTAAGGGGCCCAATCATCTATTATTGATGTAAGTTGAGCTCTTGGACCAAACTTTTTCATGTCAGATGCTTGGCCAAAAGCAAATACACCACGCTCTTCTGCAATTGTCATTGCTGCGGTACTATCAGTATGTTGCATAATCATATCTGCACCTTGGTCAATTAATGTACTTGCAGCGTCTGCCTCTTTTGCAGGATCAAACCATGTAAAAACCCAGACAACTTTAAATTTTATATTTGGATTAACAGCTTTTGCTGCAAGGTAAGCGGAGTTTATTCCTCTTATTACTTCTGGAATTGGATAAGACGCAATATAGCCAATTGTGTCGGTGTTAGTCATTCTCCCCGCTATATGCCCAATAATAGAGCGACCTTCATAAAATCGAGCAGAGTATGTCGCCACATTATCCGAACGTTTATAACCTGTGGCGTGTTCAAATTTCACATTTGGAAATTTAGATGCTACGTTCATTACAGGGTCCATAAAACCGAAAGAAGTTGCAAAAATCATATCATGTCCAGATAGAGCCATTTGCGTCATAACTCGCTCAGCATCCGCACCTTCAGGAACGGCTTCTACGTACGATGTTTCAACTTTGTCACCGTATGCTTCTTCTACAGCTTTTCTACCTAAGTCATGTTGGTAATCCCAACCAGTGTTTTCTCCAACAGGATTTACGTATATAAAACCAACCTTAAGGTCAGCGGCGAAAACTGAACTTATTATTCCAACAAAAAATAAGCTAATTAGGCTTAAGAATTTAATATATTTCATTTGAACCTCCATTATTGAATTTTTATTGTTATGAAACTTTTATAAAGCTTTTTCCAAGAGAACCAGGTGCCCCTAAGGATTTTTTTGATTTATTAACAGACATCAGAACTAATGCAACTATAGTGATAGCATATGGTGTCATAGACAAGAGGGCAATATCAATATTTACACCTATTGCTTGTAAATTTAGTTGTAAAATGGTGATTCCGCCAAAAATATAGGCTCCCAGGATGAGTCTCCATGGTCGCCAACTTGAAAACACCACTATAGCTAGTGCTATCCAACCAGCTCCAGCCGTCATACCTTCTGTCCATTGGGGTACGCGAATTAATGAGAGATAACCTCCCCCTAGCCCCGCTAAAGCTCCTCCAAAAAGTATCGAGAAAAATCTTATTGTTGTTACACTGTACCCAATTGCGTGGGCAGAGTCATGATTTTCCCCTACAGCTTGAACAACTAAACCTAATCGAGTTTTTGTTAAAAAATACCAAACAAAAAGTACAAGCATAAGAGAAAAGTATACAAAAAAATCATGATGAAAAAACATTTTTCCAAACACCGGAATAGTTGATAAAATAGGTAGATCTAATTTTGATATCTGTGGTGGCACTTGACCAGTATATGAGTGACCTAAGAGAGCCGCTAATCCCAATCCAAAAAGCGTTAAAGCAAGACCTGAAGCAACTTGGTTTGCCAAGAAATATTGTGTCATTACAGCAAAAATAACTGATAACATAGCGCCGCCACATGCTGCTGCAATAAAGCCAATATAAGACGATCCAGTTTCTACACTTATGGCAAAACCACAGATAGCGCCAATAATCATCATTCCTTCTACGCCAAGATTTAAAACCCCTGCTTTTTCAACTAATAGCTCACCTAGGGCAGCATATAATATAGGAGTAGCAGCTATCATAAGGTTATAAATTATTGTAGTAGGGTCAATGGATGCAAAATCCATAGATTAGTCCTTTCTAGAAATGAAATTTTGTTTAGTGAAACTTAAACGGAACTTTACGATTAAATCTATAGATAAAAGAAAGAAAAGTAGCATTCCTTGAAAGACTTGTATAGCAGCAGCTGGTATTCCTAACATAAATTGAGAAATTTCGCCACCGACATAAGTTAAAGCCATTAGAAGACCAGCAAAAAATATTCCAACTGGATTTAATCTACCTAAGAATGCAACTATAATTGCTGTAAAACCATAACCAACATTAAAGTCAATAGTTATAGCACCTGCTGGACCAGTTAGTTCAAACATTCCAGCCACTCCGGCTAATGCTCCGGAAATAGAGAAGCATAGTAGAATAATATACTCTGTTTTTAAGCCTGCAAAACTCGCTGCTCGGGGTGCATCACCAAATAGTTTTATTTGGAATCCAAACTTATGGTTCTTTAGAAGATAGTAAAAAAACCAAATGGCTAAAAAAGAAAATATAACGCCCCAATGAATTCCAGAACCTTCTATTAATTCAGGATTTGAAGTTGATGGATAGTGATTTAAATTTCGTGATCCTGGAAAACCACTTCCTTCGGGATTTCTTAAAATACCAATTGAAGCTGATGCAAGAGCTTGTTCTGCAATATAAACAAGCATTAGTGAGACTAATATTTCATTGGTGTTAAACCGACTTTTTAAGATAGCTGGAATTATTGCCCAAAATGCTCCACCCACCATACCCCCTAGTATCATTAGAGGAAATATGAATCTATTTTCTAGAGGATAAAATGCCAGTCCTATACAGGCGCTTATAAGAGCGCCCATGATAAATTGACCTTCTGCACCAATGTTCCAAATATTTGCTCTGAAGCCTATGGATAAGCCTAAGGCAATTAAAATTAATGGAGAGGCTTTAATTAAAATCTGAGGTCGAGCATAATCCGAAAAAGTTTCGCTCATCAATGGATCCCAAAAAATAAGTTTAATTGCTTCAAACGGATTTTTTCCAAGAATCCAAAACAAAACTCCTCCACAGATCATTGTAAAAATTACCGCTATAATAGGAGTGATAGCAGTTAATAATTTGGATTGATGATCACGTGGCGTAAGTTTTATCATTTATATTATTTAGGTGCATTTTCTGTGCTGAGCATTAACCCGATTTCAGAAACTGTTAATTCAGTGGTAATCCTAGGAGTAGACATAGAGCCATTAACTAGTGCAGTAAATCTATCGGATATTTCAATTAATTCATCTAGATCTTGACTGATAATGATAGCTGCCGTCCCATGACTTACCAAGTTAAGTAAGGCTTGTCGAATAAATTGTGCTGCTGCTGCATCAACCCCCCAAGTTGGCTGGTTGACAATTATAACTTCTGGATCTTGGCTTAATTCTCTTCCAATTAAAAACTTTTGCAGATTCCCACCGGATAAAGTTTTCGCTAGACTTTTGTTATCACCAGCTCGAACATCGAATTTTTTTATGATATCATTTGCAAAATCACCTGTTTTAGTAAAGTTAATCCAGCCATGCACCATTAAATTTTTACTTTTTTTTGCCGTTATAAGACAGTTTTCCATTAAAGTCATTTCTGGGGCTGCTGCGTGACCCAACCGCTCTTCTGGAGCAGTTAAAAACCCAATTTCCCGACGTTCTTGGGGATTAAGATTCCCAATATCTTTATTTTTGTAAAACAGTGTATTTTTTTTAACTTTACTTTCGCCAGTTAGAGTTAAAAGCAATTCGTCTTGACCACTTCCCGCGACGCCTCCAATTCCTAGGATTTCGCCTTGCCTGACTTTTAGGGATATATTTTTTAGATTCGTTCCAAAGGGTGTTCGTGAATCGATAGAAAGATTATTAATATTAAGAATTATATTTTTAGCGCGTGATTTGCTTTTAATGGTTGATTGAACTTTTTTCCCGACCATTAATTCAGCTATTTCGCTGGAAGTAGTTGTTGATGGTATAAAATTTTTAATTACCTGCCCATTTCGTAAAATTGTTCCTTCTCCACATAGTTTTCTAACTTCTTCTAGTTTGTGAGAAATATATAGAATTGATGTTCCCTGTGCTGATAATTGATTCAGAGTGTTAAAGAGTTGTTCAATTTCAGTAGGTGTTAAAACTGAGGTAGGTTCATCCATTATTAATAGTTTTGGATTTTGTAACAGACATCGAACTATTTCTATTCGCTGGCGTTCCCCAGCAGACAGGTCGCCAACTATCATTCTAGGTTCTAACGCGAGACCATAGTCAGTTGAAATTTGAACAATTTTATCAAGTAGAGAAGTAGATGATTGGCGTTTATCTAGTCCTAAAAGGATATTTTGAGCAACAGTTAGGGAATCAAATAAAGAAAAGTGTTGAAATACCATACCTACGCCAGACATTCTTGCTTTTTGAGGATTATCAGGAGCATATTTTTGCCCGTTTAAAATCATCTTCCCGCGGTCAGGTTTAACAAGGCCATAGATAATTTTAACTAAGGTTGATTTTCCAGCGCCATTTTCACCAAGAAGAGCATGAATTTGAGCATGATTAAGTGTTAGCGATACTTCATCATTAGCTAAAACGTTAGCATATTTTTTACTGACATTTATTACTTGTAAAACATTTGATTTGTTAGTTTTCATTTTACACCATTGAGTCTAAGACTAAAAATGTTAGTAACGAGTATCAATCGTTATTACTATAAAAACAATTTTTAATTAAATTGGTAAATGCCAAACCTCTATGACTTATTTTATTTTTGTTCCAGCGATCCATTTCACCAAATGTTTCTTTGTAACCTTTTGGTTGGAACATTGGATCAAAGCCGTGACCATTAAACCCTCTGATAGGCCAAACCAATTGACCTTTAATTATTCCTTCAAACACTTCATCGTGACCGTCTGGCCATGCAATAACCAGTGTACAACAAAATTGTGCTTTATATGGTTTATCAAACGGCGTGCTTTGTATAGCTAACCAAAGCTTTTCCATTGCATATTCAAAATTACGGCCCTTTTTAGTTTCAGACCAATTAGAAGTTAAAACACCAGGTGCTCCATTCAGGCATTCGACTTCAATACCACTATCGTCAGCAAGCGACGGCAATCCTGTATTTTGTGCTGCAAAGTGTGCTTTAATCCTAGCATTTCCTACAAATGTATTTTCAGTTTCGTCGGGTTCTCGTAAGTTAAAATCTAATGTTGATTTAATTATAAAATGATAATTCTCAAAAAGTTTCGAAAGCTCTTCTATTTTTCCTTTGTTATGTGTTGCTAATAAGAGTGTTTTTTCAGAAAATTTCCGCATTTTATTTTAATGCGCTCTTTTGAGTTTCGGTCAGATTTTGAATTCCATTTTCAGCAAGGTCAATTAGTTTATTCAATTCATCTCGTGTAAAACGTGATCCCTCAGCTGACCCCTGAATTTCAATAAGTCGCATATCGCTTGACATAACAAAATTTGCATCGACACCTGCATCACTATCTTCGCGGTAATCTAAATCAATTATTGGAGTGCCAGCATAGATACCACAAGAAATAGCTGCAACATGATCAATAATTGGATCACTCTTGATAATATTGTTACTTAATAGTTGGTTGACGGCTAGTCGTAGAGCCACCCATCCACCTGTAATCGCGGCACATCTAGTGCCTCCATCTGCCTGAATGACATCGCAATCAACAATTATTTGACGCTCGCCTAGAATCACTCTGTCCACTACAGCTCTTAAACTTCTACCTATTAATCTTTGGATTTCGAGAGTTCGTCCAGATTGCTTGCCGCTTCCAGATTCTCGCCTCATTCTGCTGCCAGTTGACCTCGGCAGCATTCCATATTCTGCAGTTACCCATCCTAATCCTGATTTTCTTAAAAATGGTGGAACATTTTCTTCAATTGAAGCCATGCATATAACATGAGTATCGCCACATTTTATTAAGCATGATCCTTCCGCATGCTTTGCAACATTAATTTCTATTGAAATAGGACGGATTTGGTCTATCGTTCTTCCAGATGGGCGCATAAGAGATTCCTTTTTAGTGATGTAGAAGAATTAGTTAACGGACGCTTTCAGTTTCGTCTAGTATGAATTAAGAAATTATTTTTTAATTCAAAAGAAACTATCTAAAATCTTAAAGAGGAATTAATTTTGAAAAAAAAAAATGTGATAGAGGATCTTGATACAAGAAGCACAGAAGTTTTTAGGAATTTAGTTGAGAGTTATTTAGAGACCGGTGAACCTACAGGGTCACGAACTATTGCAAAAAGTTTATCGGAGAATTTATCTGCGGCTACGGTAAGAAACGTGATGCAGGATTTAGAGCATCTTGGCCTCTTGGGAAGCCCGCATACTTCTGCGGGACGAATTCCGACGCAATCTGGTCTACGTTTATTTGTTGATGGGCTTTTAGAAGTAAATGACATGAACAATGAGGTGCAAGCTGAAATAGAAAACTCACTTCAAGGTGATGAGATTGCTTTAAGAGGAGTTTTGGATAGGGTGGGATCGATTCTTTCTGGGCTTACTCAAGGCGCTAGTTTGGTTTTAACGCCAAAAATAGAAGCTCCTATTAAACATCTAGAGTTTGTATCTTTATCAAAAGAAAAAGCATTGGTTGTTTTAGTTACTGCAGATGGACAAGTAGAAAACAGGATTTTTTCTCCACCAATAGGGTTTAGTCCTTCCGCTATGATTGAAGCTACAAATTTTTTAAATTCTATTTTAAAAGGCCATACTATTTCGGAAATTAAAACAGTTGTCATGCGCGAAATTGAACAGTATAAAACCGAGCTAGACTCATTAACTCGTAATCTAATAGAATCTGGAACTGCTGTATGGATGCCCGATACTATTTCAGGAAGAGATAGGTTAATAGTTCGTGGCCGTTCGAATTTGTTAGAAGATTCAACCTCTGTTGAAGATTTAGATAGAATAAGAACTTTATTTGATGATTTGGAACGAAAAAGAGATTTAGAGCAATTATTAGATTTGGCGCAAGACGGTGAAGGAGTGAAAATTTTTATTGGATCAGAAAACAAACTTTTTTCCTTGTCAGGGTCGACTTTGGTGATTTCACCTTATATGAACTCTGATAATAAAATAATAGGTGCAGTCGGTGTAATTGGACCAACTCGCCTAAATTATGGGCGTATTGTACCAATAGTAGATTACACAGCTCACTTAATAGGAAGAACAATCTCTAGGCGCTCTGGTTAGAAAGGATTAACATGCAGGAACAAAAAATTGAAAATTCTGATGATAAGAACAAAGAGGATCAATTTTTAAAATCAGAAGAAGATAGTAATATTGAAGCAGAAAATGTACCTGAAGACACGGATGTTTTAAGTGAACCAACTTACGATGAAATTATAGAGGAGAGGGATAATTTAAAAGATCGGCTTATGCGCTCGTTGGCTGATCTTGAAAACCTTCGAAAGAGATCGGAACGCGATCGAAAAGATGCTGAACTATACGGTGGAACAAAGTTAGCAAGAGATTTACTTTCAGTTTTTGATAATATGTCTCGTGCGTTAGACAATATAGATGAAGAGCTTCGAACAAAGGCTTCAGCAGTTGTAGAAGGGTTAGAACTTACGCAACGAGAACTGCTTGGTGTTTTTTCAAAACATAAGATAGATGAAATCGAACCAGAAGAAGGAGATAAGTTTGATCCTAAATATCATCAGGCAATGTTTGAAGCACCAGTTCCAGAGACGGAAAAAGGTACAATTATTCAGGTTATGACTAAGGGGTTTAAAATTGGGGATAGATTGTTGAGAGCTTCACAGGTTGGAGTTTCTTCCAATAATGAAGTCTTTTCTGGTCATTCTGATAAAGATAGTAATGCTGAAGGAAATAACTTAGCAGAGGTTCAAGAAAAATAATCCATCCGTTGATTTGGATTCTCACAGCGTTTAGTGATGATCGGCTAGTATGAATCAATTTGCGTTGACAGGTAGGTTTAACAATAACCCAAAGGAATAGTTCACAATTGTTAAACTTTGACTAAGCTATTTATATTCAAATTAAGATATTTTTTATTTAATTAATTGCTTTTATACGGCTTACAGCCTCACTTATTATATCGAGAGCTTGTCTAGGTGTTATTTCATCGGGGTTTAATGATATCAGCATATCAAGTATTTTATTAGTTTCTTTTGTTTCTTGATTTACGTTATTTCTAGGTTTGTTAGAAATAGAGTGTGTACTAGAACTATTGTTTTCGAGCGTTTTAAGTATTGTTTTTGCTCTATTAGTAACGATGGTTGGTAGACCAGCTAGTTTGGCAACGTGTATCCCATAAGATTTGTCTGCAGTTCCAAATTCTACTTGATGTAAAAATATAACTTCATCTCTCCATTCACGAATACTTACTTTAGCGTTCTTAATATTGGGGAATTTATTTTGTAATTGTGTTAATTCGTGATAGTGAGTAGCGAATAGTGTCCTACATTTAATTACATCATGTATGTGTTCTAGGGTAGCCCACGCAATTGACAAGCCATCATAAGTAGAAGTACCTCGTCCAATCTCATCCATTATTATTAAAGCTGAGTCAGTTGCATGTTTGAGAATAGATGCGGTTTCAATCATTTCAACCATAAAAGTTGAATTGCCCTTTGATAGATCATCTGAAGCTCCGACTCTACTGAATATTTGGTCAACTACTCCAATATGAGCTTCTTGTGCCGGTACGTAGCTCCCAATTTGGGCTAAAATTGTTATCAAAGCGTTCTGTCTAAGATAAGTACTTTTACCAGCCATGTTAGGTCCAGTAAGTAATAGTATTGAGTTTCCATTAGGGTTTAAATTACTATCGTTCGCAACAAAACTATCAGAACCAGTATTTCTTAAAGCGAGCTCAACAACTGGGTGTCTGCCAGCTTTTATTATAAAAGTCTTAGATTTATCTATGGCAGGTTTCACCCAATCGTTTGAAATAGATTGAAAGCTTAAAGAAGAGTAAAAGTCAAATTCTGATAATGCGATTGCTGCGGAATTTAAAATGTATAATTTTTTAATTACTGAGTCTGTTAATTGTTTTAAAAAAGTATGTTCTAATTCATCAACTTTTTCTTGTGCATTAATTATATTACTTGCCAGCTCAGAAAGCTCTAAAGATGAAAACCTGGAGCAATTGGTAGTTGTCTGACGGTGGATAAATATTTCTGATAAAATATCTGATGACATTTTTTTTGAATGAGAAATTGGTGTTTCTACGAAGTAGCCAAGCACATTATTAAATTTTATTTTAAGCGAACTTACATTGGTCATATCAATATATTTGACTTGTAGGTTAATTATAAAAGTTTGTGCTTTGTGTTTAAGTTCACGAAATTCTTTTAAACTTTCATTATAATTAGAGGAAATAACGATGTCACCCTTTTTTGATGCTGGTGGATCTTCTACTAATGCGGAATCAAGTAACTTTAATAAGTTTGCAAATCCTTCGAATCGCTTAATTAAATTTAAGAGATTTGGCGGTGTTTTTATATCTAACAGCAAGGTTTGAATTTTTTTTATCGATCTTAGGCAATTTCTTACAATACTTAGATCTTTAGGATTCCCTCTACCGAGTCCTAATCTTGAAAGAGAACGTTGCATATCTGGGGTTTGTTTTAAAATTTCTCTACATTTGACCATTACTGATTGATTATTAATAAAAAAACTTACGCTTTCCTGCCTAAGTAGAATTTCTTCTACATTTATGGAAGGGCAATTTAAGCGATCTTGTAATAATCTTGATCCACCACTAGTGAGTGTATGGTTTATTGAAGCTAATAATGAACCAACAAGCTGGCCGCTTAAAGTTTTAGTGATTTCTAGACTTTGTCTTGAAGCCACATCAATTTTCATGTAGTTGCTGTTGGTTTCTTTAACAGGTGGTATAAGTGGGATTGATTGAGTGCACTGAGTAATTTCTAGGTAGGATAGTACAGCAGCCATTGCACTTACTTCAGATTTAGTAAAAGTGCCAAATACTTTTATGGTTTTAATATTAAAAAAACTTTCCAAACGCTTTTTACCAATTGCAGGATCAAAATTTTGAGGTGGTAGAGGTGAAATAATAATATTATTACTTAAATTTAACTGCGATACAGTTTCTTGAAAACTGTCTACAACTAGTATTTCACTTGGAGAAATTCGATTAAGTAACGATAATAAAGTATCGTCGTTAACTGTACTGCAATAAAATTCGCCTGTTGAAATATCAGTCCAGGCGACACCAAAATCAGTTTCATTTTTAAAGCAAGATAGTAAGAAGTTATTTTGATCATCACTGAGAAGACCTTCTTCAGTTAATGTTCCAGGTGTTATTAGTCTTACGACATCGCGCTTTACAACCGCTTTATAACCTCTTTTCTTAGCATCTTCAGGCTTTTCTAACTGCTCACAGACGGCAACTTTGTGGCCTTTTCTAATTAAATTTAACAGATAGTTTTCTGACGAGTGAAATGGAACACCACACATTGGAATATCTTGTCCGTTAAATTTTCCTCTTTTAGTTAACGTTATGTTTAAGGCAGAAGAAGCTATTTCTGCATCTTCAAAAAATAATTCGTAAAAATCTCCCATTCTATAAAATAGCAATGCATCAGTATATTGCGATTTTATTTTCAAGAATTGAGACATCATCGGCGTTACTGAAGATGTTGGCATTAGAAGTTATCCATAGAAGGAGTTCAAAATTTTAGTTTAGAAGAAATAGTCTAAACTGTATATACGGTACTCGTTTTAACATGTTTATTTATCGATAAAACATTATTTTTTTGTTGTTTCCCAGAATTTCTTGACGATAGATATAAAATCTTTTCCCGCAGGATGATTATCTTTTCCAGAGGTTTCAAACTGTCTTAAAAGTTCTTTTTGTTCGGCAGTAAGGTTAACGGGCGTTTCGACAGTTAAATCAATATATAGATCGCCAAAACCAGCACCTCTTATTGGTGGCATACCTTTTCCTTTTAATCGCAATTGTTTCCCTGATTGAACTCCTTGAGGTACTTTAACTTTGCACTTACCACCATCAACGGTTGGCGCTTCAATTTCACCACCAAGGGCTGCTGTTGTCATCGAGATTGGGATTCGGCAAAGAAGATTAGATCCTTCTCGGTCAAATAATTGATGTTCTGACACTTCTATAAAGATGTATAAATCTCCTGAGGCACCATTTTGCAAACCAGCTTCACCCTCGCCACTTAATCTAATTCTTTGCCCAGTTTCCACTCCGGCGGGAATTGTCACATTTAAGGATCTTTGTTTTTCGACACGGCCTTGCCCAGAACAATTTTTACATGGATTTTTAATTATTTGTCCTTTTCCAGAACATGTTGGGCATGTTCGCTCAACAGTAAAAAAACCCTGTTGAGCTCTAACTTTTCCTTGGCCCGAACATGTTGGACATGTTAATGGTTGAGCGCCTCCATGAGCTCCAGATCCTGAGCAGGCATCACAATTTACTGAGCTTGGTAACGAGATGTTAGCTTTCTTTCCACTAAAAGCTTCTTCTAATGTCACGCGCATGTTATATCTAAGGTCTGAACCCCTTGTAGCTCGCTGAGAACCTCTTCTGTTCCCACCTCCCATAAAATCGCCAAAAAGATCTTCAAAAACATCAGAAAAAGCGGACCCAAAGTCACCTTGACCAGAACTTTGTCCAAATCCAGAACCACCCTCAAAAGCGGCATGGCCATATCGATCGTAGGCAGCTTTTTTATTTGGATCTTTTAATATTTCATAAGCTTCGTTGATCGCTTTAAAGTCTTCTTCAGCATTTTTTTTATCAGCGTTTCGATCTGGGTGGAACTCTTTCGCTTTTGTTCTGTAGGCTTTTTTTAGCTCAGAATCTGATGCTGTTTTGCTGCACCCTAATATATCATAGTAATCACGTTTTGCCATATTAGGGTACCTTTATAGAGGGACTGGTTTAATTAAAGTTAAACTGCGAACAGCTTATTTTTTTTCATCAGTTAAATCTTCAAAATCAGCATCAAAGACATCGTCATTGCCACTTTCATCAGGAGTTTCTGTTGTTTCTGGGGTATTTTCTGCTTCTGCTTTATAAATTGCTTCACCTAATTTCATAGATGCTTCAGTAACATCCTGGGATCGGGCTCGAATTTTATCAGCATCGTCACTTGTAAGTGTTTCTTGAAGAGCTTTTATTGATAATTCAATTGCTTCAATAGTTGTTGGGTCAACTTTTTCTCCATGTTCTTCTATCGATTTTTCTGTACTATGAATTAAGCTTTCAGCCTGATTTTTTGCTTCTACTAAATCTTTTCGTTCTTTGTCTGCTTCGGCATTTTCTTCGGCTTCTCTTACCATTGTCTCAATTTCATCATCGGATAATCCGCCAGATGCTTGGATTGTGATCTTTTGCTCCTTGCCAGTTCCTTTGTCTTTTGCAGAAACAGATACAATACCATTAGCATCGATATCGAAAGTTACTTCTATTTGAGGCATTCCACGAGGTGCGGGAGCAATATTTTCTAAATTAAATTGACCCAGTACTTTGTTATCGTTCGCCATTTCTCGTTCACCTTGAAAAACTCTAATCGTAACTGCGTTTTGATTATCTTCTGCTGTTGAGAATATTTGGCTCTTTTTTGTCGGTATAGTTGTGTTTCTATCTATCAATCTGGTAAAAACGCCACCCAAAGTTTCTATGCCGAGGGATAGTGGGGTTACGTCAAGTAAAACCACATCTTTTACGTCACCTTGTAATACTCCGGCTTGAATTGCAGCACCCATAGCGACAACTTCATCAGGGTTAACTCCTTTGTGTGGCTCTTTTCCAAAGAATTTGGTCACTTCTTCCATTACTTTTGGCATTCTTGTCATTCCACCAACTAACACCACTTCATCTATACCATCTTTTGATATTCCAGCATCCTTTAAAGCCGCTTGACACGGTTTTAGAGATTTCATAATTAATTCTGAAACTATACTTTCTAGTTTAGAACGAGTTAGTTTTATGACCATGTGAAGTGGTTGACTTGTTTTTGGGTCCATAGAAATAAAAGGTTGATTAATTTCAGTTTGGCTTGCAGACGATAGTTCTATTTTTGCTTTTTCAGCAGCTTCCTTGAGTCGCTGAAGAGCCATTTTATCATTTTTTAAATCTACTCCAGTTTCTTTTTTAAACTGCGTTGCGAGGTGATCAACAATTCGCATATCAAAATCTTCACCACCCAAGAATGTATCGCCATTAGTAGACTTAACTTCAAACAAGCCATCATCAATTTCGAGTATCGAAATATCAAAAGTTCCACCACCTAAATCGTACACAGCGATAGTTCTTCCACCCTCTTTGTCTAGGCCATAAGCTAGAGCAGCAGCTGTCGGCTCATTAATAATCCTTAATACTTCTAGTCCTGCAATCTTTCCTGCATCTTTAGTCGCTTGACGTTGTGCATCATTAAAATATGCTGGCACAGTAATTACAGCTTGCGTAACATCCTCGCCAAGATAACTTTCTGCTGTTTCTTTCATTTTTTGGAGTATAAATGCTGAAACCTGACTTGGAGAGTACTTTTCATCCTTGGCTTCTACCCAGGCATCGCCATTTCCACCATCAGTTATTTTAAATGGAACCATTTTTTTATCTTTGTTAACTAACGGATCGTCTATTCTTCTTCCGATGAGCCGTTTAACAGCAAAAAGTGTGTTTGTAGGGTTTGTTACAGCTTGACGCTTAGCAGATTGACCAACTAGGCGTTCATCGTCTGTAAAACCTACAATTGAAGGTGTGGTCCTCGCGCCTTCTGAATTTTCTACTACTTTAGCAGCAGAACCATCCATTATTGCTACACATGAATTGGTTGTACCTAAATCAATACCTATAACTTTTGCCATTACGGTCCCTTTCGATGCTCTATAATCTTATTTACAATGATTTCTTTGTGTATATAGGGAGCATTTTAATTCCTACAACCTACTTAACTAATATTTTTAAAATATTTTAGAGATTCATAAAAAATATTTCTAACTTTTTATTACGCAGCCTTTATGTCCCAGTCTTGAATGAGAATAGAATGAAGAGCTGTAATATCTTCAGTAGATCTTAATTTCGAACATATATTTTTATCACGCAGAAGCCTCGATACCTTTGCAAGAGCTTTCAAGTGCTCTACACCACTATGAATTGGCGCTAAGATTGCGAAGATTAGATCTACTTTTTTCTTGTCTATGGAGTCAAATTCAATAGGTTTTGCTAACCTTATGAACATTCCAATTATTTCATTTATACCACCCACTTTTGCATGAGGTATGGCAATACCATTACCCATTCCAGTTGGCCCAAGTTGCTCTCGATCTTTGAGAGCATTAAAAACATTATCCACTGGTAAGTCACATTCGACAACCAAACCATTTGCAATTTCTTGGAACAATCTTTTTTTACTTGAAACAGAGTTCAAGGACAATACACGACTATGAGTAATAATTTCTGAAATCAGCATTTCCACTCTCAAGTTTATTAGAGAACATGCTTATATTAGGTACTGTGTTCGGGATCAACCCATCCAATATTACCATCTTCACGAACATGGACCACATTTATCTTTTGATGAGAAGAATTCTTAAATATCAACATGTTAGCACCATAAAGCTCCATTTGCATAACTGCTTCACCAACAGAGATTGTTGGTATTTTTTCCTGCATTTCAGCAATAATTAGGGGTTTTAGTGATTCTTTTTCAGTAGAATCATTATTTTCATCAGGTGTAGAAATGACGTATGAGTTTGCATTACTAAATTCTATCGGTGATTTTCTGTCATTATGATGGTTTTTAAGCCGTCTTTTATATCTTCGTAACTGCTTACTTATTTTTTCTCTAGAATTTTCAAAACTATCATATATATCCGTTGCTTTTCCTTTAGCTTGAACAGTCATGCCAGTTGCAAGATGAATTGATATATCACAAAAATATTCATGTCTATCTTTTGAAAAAGTAATACAACTACCGGTCGCAGATTTTGAATACTTTAGAATTAATTCTGTAACTTTATTTTTAGTGTGTGAGCTGAGGGAACTACCAATGTCTATTTGTTTGCCGTTAATTTGCACATTCATTTGTCTACTCTCATTTATGATTAAATTAATTTTATTTAAGTGATTAAAAATATTCGTTTATACATTTATGCTCGAAAATTATCTCCTAAATACACTTGTCGTACTGTTGAGTCTTTTACAACATCGGCTGGACTCCCGCTCATTAAAACATGGCCATCGTGCAGAATGTAAGCCCGATCGACAATTTGTAATGTCTCACGTACGTTATGGTCAGTAATTAGTACACCGATATCACGGTTCTTAAGATGAGCTACTAATGATCTTATTTCGTTCACAGCTATAGGATCGACTCCCGCAAACGGTTCATCTAATAGTATATATTTGGGCTTAATTGCTAAACAGCGAGCTATTTCAACACGCCGTCTTTCTCCTCCGGATAAAGATATTGCAGAAGCTTGTCTGATATGAGTAATTGAGAATTCTGCTAACAAGGAATCCAAGCGCTTTCTTCTTTCTGCATGATCTTTAATAGATATTTCTAGAACCGCATTGAGATTCGCCTCTACTGTTAAACCTCTGAATATAGAAGCTTCTTGGGGTAAATAACCAATACCCATCTGAGCGCGCCTATACATCGGTAAGTTTGTTACATCCTGACCATCAATCTCTATATTTCCGGAGTCAGGGTTTATGAGACCTGCAATGGTGTAAAAGCAGGTCGTTTTTCCTGCACCGTTTGGTCCAAGTAATGCTACCACCTCTCCTCTACAAAGAGTTAGATTAATGTTTCTTAAAACTGGTTTTAATTTGTAGCTTTTTCTTAGATTTTGTACTTTTAGACCAGCAGATCCTGTTGTAACATTTAATGAGGATATTTTGTTAAGAGTCATTTAATGTTCCAGTAGAGTTTATAATAGTTTTAACTGATCCCATAATGCGCGCAATGCCTTTTTGGAGGTCAAGAATTAATTTGTCACCCATTATTGTATTATTATTTTGATTTAAGCGCACATTTCCTTTGATCGTAAGCTCATTTTTTTTACCGTTGAAATCAGCTGTATCACCATAGATGAAGTTAATTCCATTTGATATTATGATTTGTCCAGACGCGAAAAAGGTTAAATGGTTAAATTTATTTGTAGTTTCTGATTGAATAAAGCTAAGCTGTTGAGCAGATAGTCTGAGTGGCCCATAATTCACAACCACATCATCAAAAAAGTCAGCCCTTCCAGTTTGGTTGTCAAAGGTCATTGACGTAGAAGTCAGTTCCAAATTAGTTTCTGGATTAATTTTAAAATTTCCAAGCCCTAGTTTTGTTTCGCCGTGACATAAATCCGATGCAATAACAACAAAAGTAAAAATCAGTATATACTTTTTAAGTATTTGCTTAAACATCAGTTAACCTTTTGTTTGACTTTGGGTTGATACAAAAGTTTTACACCGTTTTCAATTCGAACATATGGATTTTTTTTGTTAGTTAACGACGTGTTTGAAATTTTCATTGTGCCGCCGTAGATTGTTCCTAAAGGCGTTATCAATTCTACCTCGCTTGACAGTATTATATCTATGGAGTCCCACTGTATACGAATTTTTTGGCTTTTTCCAGAGATTCCACTTTTGGTTTTTATATTTAGGTCCCCAACGAGATCAATAAATCTTTCATTTGAATTAATGAAGGCTTTGTTTGCAGAAATATTGTAAATATCTTTTTCGAAGATTGAGAGCGTTCCATTTAAATTATTTAAATAAAAGTCCTTTGAGTTTTTATGATGTGGATCTATTGAATCAACCTTAAAATCAAAGCGATGCCCAGATTCTGTAGCGCCTCTTAATTTTGCACCAAGTATCTGATATGCGATGTCTTTCTCTAACTTGAGGGAAGAAACCTTTACTGGTTCGCCAAATCTGTCCGGGGGGGAAACTATAAATAATATACCCAGAATAAATAAAGCGGCACTAAAGAAAGTTAATTTAAAAAAAACCACGACTTTAGAGTAGGTGATCATAAAGCTTACTCCGTTATAATCTATATGATAGTTTTTAAATTATAATTCAATATTCTACTTAAACTGGTTCTTAAAATTATTAAGAATGGGAAAAAATATCATGATCAGGCCAACCTAAGATATCTAATTGGGCTCTTTTGGGTAAAAAGTCGAAACAAGCTTGGGCAATATCTTGTCTGTTTTCTCTAACCAACCTAGTATCTAATTCTTCTTTTACTTTATGAAGATATAGGACGTCGGATGCAGCATAGTCAATTTGGGCTTCAGTAAGATTAGAATTCCCCCAATCAGAACTTTGTAGCTGTTTTGATACATCTATGGAAATTAATTCATGCAAAAGATTTTTTAGCCCATGACGATCTGTAAATGTGCGTACTAACTTTGAGGCAATCTTTGTGCAATAAACATTGTTACATAAAACATTGAATCGGTTATATAGAGCTGCTATATCGAACCTTCCAAAATGAAATATCTTCAATATATCGGGATTTTTTAACAACGCGCAAAGATTTGGTGGAAGTTTTTGATCAGGAAAAATTTGAACTAAATGTGCGTCGCCATCACCAGAGGATATTTGAACCAGACACAGACGATCACGATTTGGGTTAAGCCCCATTGTCTCCGTATCAATAGCTACCATTAGCCCTAAATTTAAATTGTTTGGTAAGTCATTACTGTAGACGTAGTTGGTCATTTGGAACTTTCTTAAAAAATCAATTTAAACGTTGAGTCGCACTTTATGTAACCAAAGTGTTAAAAGCACTTACTAGCTATCTATAAACGTGATCGAAGAGAACATCAATGACTTCAAACGTTGGAGAAAATTTTAACAATAGTGCAATTAGAGTTGGTAAAAAACAACTTTGATTGAATTTATTACGTAAAATGTGTAAACATTTTTTGTAGTTGTTTTCAAAATTGATTTAATCTCAAGTTTTAATTGTTTAAGAAAGTTTTACATGACGCAAATTTTAGATGCAAATTCACCAATAGCAACAGTTTTTGGTGGTTCTGGCTTTGTTGGAAAATATGTGGTCAGGCGATTAGTAAGGCGAGGTTGGAGAATAAGAGTGGCAGTAAGAAATCCAAATGAAGCTCTTTTTTTAAAAACTTATGGTGAAGTGGGTCAAGTTGAGGTGTTCAAGTGTTCTATATTTGATGTAAATGCATTATCAGCATGTATACCTGGTTCCACACTTGTAATAAATGCTGTTGCTGGATTACTAAATGAAACATCAAGAAACATGTTTAAAAAATACTATATCGAAGGCCCAGAATTAATTGCAAAACAATGTGCACAATTTAAAGTGAAAAAATTAATTCAAATTTCGTCGGTTGGAGCTGATAGTAAATCAACTAGTGTTTATTCAAGTTCTAAGGCTAAGGGAGAGGAGAAAATTTTTAAAATTTTTTCTAATGTGGCTATTGTTCGACCATCCTTAATTTTTGGACACGAAGATCGTTTCTTTAACCGATATGCTTCGCTAGCGACTTATAGTCCATGTGTCCCAATTATAGGACAAAATACTAAGTTTCAACCAGTGTATGTTGATGACGTGGCTTTAGCAGTAGAAAAAATAGCGACAGATAAAAATCTCAGGGGCATTTTTGAATTGGGTGGTCCTGACATATTCACTCATAAAGAATTAATAAAAAAAATGCTTTTGATAATTCGAAGAAAACGATTAGTTCTAAATATTACGTTTAATATCGCTAGGTTGATGGCGCAATCATTTGAGATCATTAATAAAATGACGTTAGGGTTAGCTCCCCTACCTTTTACTATAGATAATGTAAAACAATTACAAAGAGATAATGTTATTTCTGAAGATAAGAATTCATTTAAAGATTTAGGTATTAAGCCCCAAAATATTGACACTATTATACCTTTATATCTTTATTCATATAGACCACATGGCCAGTATAATGAAATTACGCACTCTGCCGATAAGGTGAATTAGATAAAATCATCTAGCCAAAAGACTTTCACCCATTAGAGCTTTGTCAACTTCATAGGCACATTGCCGTCCTTCACGAATAGCCCAAACAACTAGAGATTGACCTCTACGCATATCGCCAGCAACCCAAACTTTTTCGTGACTAGTTTTATAATTATTTTCATTTGCTGATACGTTATTTCTAGAGTCTAGTTTTAATTTTAAGTCTTTTGTTAGATTGTCTATTACAGGTGATACAAAGCCCATAGCTAATAATACTAAATCAGATTTTAAATTAAACTCTGTGCCGTTTATAGGCTCAAATTTGTCATTTACTTTTACGCATTGTAATGAAACAACGTTTCCATTGGATCCCTCAAACTTTTGAGTTAAAATGGAAAACTTTCTATCTGCACCTTCCTCCTGACTTGATGAAGTGCGCATCTTTAAGGGCCAGTTAGGCCAAGTGATGAGTTTATTTTCTTTTTCAGGTGGCGTTGGCATTATCTCTAATTGAGTAACAGAAAGTGCTCCTTGGCGGATTGATGTTCCAATGCAATCTGAGCCAGTGTCTCCTCCGCCAATGACAATAACGTGCTTATTTGTGGCAAGGATTGGTTCTATGTTCGTAATTTGTTCATTTCCTACTCGACGGTTTTGTTGAGGCAAAAAATTCATTGCAAAATGCACACCGTTAAGATTCCGTCCCTCAATCGGAAGATCTCTTGGTTTTTCAGCACCGCCAGATAAGATTATTGCATCAAAATCATTAGTTAAATCACTCATTTTTATATTTTTACCTACTTTTGTATTACTGTGAAAAGTAACGCCTTCAAGAGTCATTTGGTTTATACGACGATCTATGTGTGTTTTTTCCATTTTAAAATCAGGTATACCGTAACGAAGTAAGCCGCCAAACTTTTTATTTTTCTCAAACAAGTGTACGTCATGACCAGCGCGAGCTAATTGCTGAGATGCTGCCAGACCCGCTGGTCCTGATCCTACTACAGCAATTTTTTTTCCGGTTTTAGTTTCAGGGTATTGTGGAATGATCCAATTTTTTTCCCAGGCCTTATCTACTATAGAGCATTCTATTGACTTTATGGTAACTGGATTATCGATAATATTTAGAGTACAAGAAGCTTCGCACGGTGCTGGACAAATTCGGCCAGTAAATTCAGGAAAATTATTGGTCGAATGTAAATCGAGGCTCGCTTTCTCCCAATCTCCTCGATAAACTAAATCATTCCAATCTGGAATTTGATTGTTTACAGGACAACCTTTCAACCCTTTAACATCATGGCAAAATGGTATACCACAATCCATACATCTACTAGCTTGATCTTGGAGAGTTTGTTCCGGCAATGGAATAACAAATTCTTTAAAATTTCTTATTCTGTCTGATGCTGGTCGATACTTTCTATCTTGCCGATCTAGCTCCAAAAAACCAGTTACTTTTCCCATTATTTCACTCCATAAAACATTAGATTAGGCGGCCGCTCCAGACGATCGTTGTGCTTCTGCTATTTCTGCTAGTGCTCTTCTGTATTCGGTTGGCATGACTTTAACAAACTTGGGTCTATAAAGTTTCCAATTTTGTATCATTTCAGTAGCCAATGTGGAGTTTGTATATTTTTTATGATTTTCAATTAACTGTCTTAGTCTCTCATCATCATATCTAGTCATATCACTTGAAACATCTACTCTCCCATGATGTTCTATGTCTCCACCGTGATGATGTTCTGACTCCATTAAATCGTCTTCTTCAGGTATAGGTTCTAACTCTACCATCGCCAAGTTGCATCTATTCGAAAATGAACCATCTTCATCAAATACATAGGCAATTCCACCTGACATCCCGGCAGCAAAATTTCGACCTGTATAACCTAAGACAACAACTACTCCACCTGTCATATATTCGCAACCATGATCACCAACTCCTTCAACTACTGCGGTTGCTCCAGAGTTTCGGACAGCAAAACGTTCACCTGCTACACCTCTTAAATAACATTCACCCTCGATCGCTCCATATAGAACAGTGTTTCCGGCAATGATTGACTTAGTTGGATCAATTTTTTTTGCAGTTTGAGGTGGATAAACAACCAATCTTCCACCAGATAACCCTTTACCGACATAATCATTTGTTTCGCCTTCGACCTCTAAAGATATCCCCTTACATAACCACGCCCCAAAAGCTTGGCCTGTTGTTCCATTGAACTTTATGTGAATAGTATTGTCAGGGAGACCGGAGTGTCCATAATGACGAACTACTTCTCCCGATAACATTGCACCAGTTGATCGATTGAAATTAGAAATTGGAAGATCAAGCTTTATAGGTTTTTTATTCAGTAATGCTGGTTGAGTTTGGTTTATCAACTGCCTGTCAAGCACTTCTTCAATTTGGTGATTTTGTGTTTCGCAATTATAGATTGGCACATTCTTTGATATTTCTGGCTCATGGAATAAATTTTCGAAATTTAACCCCTGGGCTTTCCAATGTTTGATTGCTTTATCTTGGTCAAGCACATTAAGCTGTCCTATCATATCGTTAAATTTAACAAATCCTAACTCTGCCATTATTTTTCTTACTTCTTCTGCTACGAAGAAAAAGAAGTTTATTACGTGTTCAGGTTGACCAGTAAAACGCTTTCTTAATACTGGATCTTGAGTCGCTACTCCAACAGGACAGGTGTTTAGATGACACTTTCTCATCATTATACAACCAGATGCAACGAGTGGCGCAGTTGCGAATCCAAATTCATCTGCTCCTAAGAGAGCTCCAATTACAACATCTCTACCTGTGCGTAATCCACCGTCGACTTGAACAGCAATACGAGATCGAAGTTTATTTTTAACCAAAGTTTGATGAGTTTCAGCAAGTCCCATTTCCCATGGTGATCCTGCATGCTTTATAGAGGTAAGAGGGCTTGCACCAGTACCCCCTTCCATCCCGGAGATTGTAACATGATCAGCACGAGCCTTTGCTACACCAGCAGCAACTGTTCCGACGCCAACTTCTGACACAAGCTTTACAGAAATATCTGATGAAGGGTTCACATTTTTTAAATCATATATTAGTTGGGCTAAGTCTTCTATTGAGTAAATATCATGATGCGGAGGAGGCGAAATAAGACCTACTCCTTGTGTTGAATGCCTGACTTTTGCTATAACAGCGTCTACCTTATGGCCGGGAAGTTGCCCTCCTTCACCTGGTTTTGCACCTTGAGCCATTTTAATTTGAATCATATCTGAGTTGACAAGATATTCAGTTGTTACACCAAATCTTCCCGAAGCTACTTGTTTGATAGCAGATCTTTTACTATCTCCGTTTTTTAGTGGTGTAAATCGTTCTACTTCCTCACCGCCTTCTCCTGTGTTTGATTTTCCACCGAGTCTATTCATAGCGATAGCCAAATTTTCATGAGCCTCGGCAGAGATAGATCCATAAGACATTGCGCCTGTAGAAAATCGCTTAACTATTTCTGCTGCTGGTTCTACGTTTTTTATTTTGACTTTAGGTTTACCGGTTTCTTTTGACCCCTTTAATCTGAAAAGGCCTCGTATAGTTAAAAGGCGGTCGTGATGGTTATTAATTGATTCGGCGTAAGCTTTATAATTTACTGCCTTATTCCCCCTGACAGCATGCTGAAGGTTTGTAATCTCATCAGATGTCCAAGCGTGGATTTCACCTCGTTGCCGTAATCCGTAATCTCCTCCAACATCAAGTGCGTGTTGGAGTATAGGAACATTACTGTAAGCGTCTCTGTGGCGAGCGAATGTTTCTGACGCGATTTCTGTCAAGCCAATTCCTTCAATTTGCGTAGTGGTACCAGAGAAATATTTATCAACAAATTCTGTTGACAGGCCAAGGGCATCAAATATTTGCGCGCCACAGTAAGACTGGTAAGTAGAAATACCCATTTTTGACATGACTTTAAGTAGTCCTTTATCAATGGATTTAATATAACGCTTTATAACTTCTTTTTGATCGACCTCTTTTGGAAAATAATTTTTTTGATGCATTTCGGCCAAAGTTTCAAAGGCCAGATATGGATTTATTGCTTCGGCACCGTAACCCGCTAAAACAGCAAAGTGATGAACTTCTCGAGGTTCTGCTGATTCAATAACTAGCCCAACTGAAGTACGAAGACCTTTTTTAATTAAGTAATGGTGAGTTGCTGCAGTTGCTAGAAGAATTGGTATTGCCACACGCTGAGGTCCAAATTGGCGATCAGACAATATGATAATATTATCACCGCCTAAAACAGCTTTTTCAGCTCTTTCACAAAGGCGAGTTAGGGCATCGTCCATACCATTGGGCCCTCTATCAATATTAAAAGTTGTATCAAGAACTTTTGATACAAAATGATTATCGCCTATGTCACTAATATCCCTAATTTTTTGTAAATCGGAATTTCTAAGAATGGGCTGTTTAACTTCTAATTTCTTTCTTGTTGATAAGTGCTTTAGATCGAATAAGTTTGGGCGTGGGCCAATAAAAGACACCAAACTCATTACAGACTCTTCTCTTATCGGATCAATTGGAGGATTAGTTACTTGAGCAAAATTTTGTTTAAAGTAAGTATAAAGTAATTTTGCCTTATTTGACATTGCTGAGATTGGAGTGTCGGTTCCCATGGATCCAAGAGCTTCTTGACCTGTTGTGGCCATTGGTGCCATTAGAAGTTTAATATCCTCTTGAGTATACCCAAATGCTTTTTGACCATTCATTAGGTCTTCACCTGTGTATTTACGTGGCGACGATTTGTTACCTTTTAAATCTTCTAAAACGATTTGTGTTTCCTTAAGCCAAGTGTTGTAGGGATGTTGTTTTGATAATTCAGTTTTAATTTCTTCATCTGATATTATGGCGCCTTTTTCAAGATCAATAAGGAGCATTTTTCCGGGTTGCAATCTCCATTTTGTAAGAACTTTACTTTCATCTATTGGCAAGGTTCCCGCCTCGGAAGCGAGTACAATGGTGTCATCGTCGAGAATAAAATAACGAGCTGGTCTAAGACCATTTCGATCTAAAGTTGCCCCAATTTTTCTTCCGTCGGTAAAAGTAATAGCTGCAGGTCCATCCCAAGGTTCCATCATCGAAGCGTGATATTCATAAAAGGCTTTTCGCTGATTTTTCATCAGGGGGTTTCCCGCCCAAGCTTCTGGTATCATCATCATCACAGCATGTGGAACAGAATACCCTCCTTGAAAGAGAAGTTCTAACGCATTGTCAAAACAGGCTGTATCAGACTCTCCTTCATATGAAACTGGCCAAATTTTTTTGATATCGTCCCCAAAAAGTGGTGACGATAGGGTTGCCTGGCGTGCCGCCATCCAGTTAACATTTCCTCTTTTTGTATTGATTTCACCATTGTGCGCAACCATTCTATATGGGTGTGCTAATCTCCAGGAAGGAAATGTATTAGTTGAAAATCTTTGGTGAACCATTGCGATCGCTGACTCAAATCGGGTGTCATTTAAATCTTGATAGTAGGGCGCCAGTTGATCAGCTAAAAACATACCCTTGTAAACGATAGTTCGTGAGGACATAGAAACAGGGTAGAAGTCTTCTTGTTTTTCTATTTGATCTCTAACAATGTTTGATATTGTTCGCCGTAAAATATAAATTTGTCTTTCAAATTCATCATCGGATAAATTTTGAGGTCGTGAAAAAAATCCTTGCCAGTGCATTGGTTCTGCGGCAAGTATCTCAGGATCTTGAGATAATACAGAATTGTTTGTAGGTACTGTGCGCCACCCTAATATGTATTGATTAGAATCAGCAGCGATTTTTTCTATTTCTAATTTCACTAAGTTTTGAACTTTTGGGTCTCTCGGAGTAAAGAAAAAACCAACACTATAATGGCCAGGTTCTGGGATGTTAAAGCCAATTTTTTTGCATTCCTCCTTAAAAAATTTGTGAGGAATTTGTGTTAACATTCCAGCTCCATCACCCATTAAAGTATCAGAGCCTGTTGCACCTCTGTGTTCTAAATTTTCAAGAATTTTTATCCCATCTTGAATAATTTTATGAGATTTTTTACCTTTAAAATTAGCAATAAAACCAAGGCCGCAAGCGTCGTGTTCGTGTTTAGGATCATATAAACCAACCTTTGTCAATTTCGTTGACGTAGTTTTTGATTTATCTGATTTGAACGCGTTTGGACCAGAAGTTTTCGTGGTTAATTTCATTTGAGCCCCTATAAACATAATACGCTTGTAATCTTTAATCTTTTTTGTTCATTTAATACAATTAATTGGTAGTTCAATGTTTCTTGTTAACCAATCACTATGGATACAACTTAATAACTTTTTTGTTTTTTAAAAAAGTTAGAGATTGTAATATTTTATTCAGAAAGACAGTTTTACCTCATGGTAATGGCAAATGCAAGATTACCGTGTATGCGCATTCCTGTGAACAATTTGGCTATGTGTAAGATATATACAAAATTGATAATCCAAGAATCAAACGGTAAATGACAAAAGGAGTAAAACTATAAGTCTTTACAAAGCGAACTAGTAGAGAAAGTGTCAATCGTGCAGCCAGAAAAGAAAAAAAGGCTCCAAGTAACAGAATTTTGAGGTCTGAATTTTTTAATTCAATAGCAATGAAATCTAATGAAAGTAGTACGGAAGATGCTAAAATTGTTGGTATAGACATAATCAAGGATAAATTAACTGCGCTTTCGCGTGAAAATCCTAAAAACATTCCACCAGTAATTGTATTACCTGATCTTGATGTTCCAGGTATTAGTGCAGCAGTTTGCCATAATCCCATTATGAATGCATCCTTATAAGTCCAGTCACTTTTGAGACGATTTTTCTTTCCATATTTGTCCGATATATAGAGAATAATACCAAAAATTATCATACCAATACCAATTACTTTTATTGATCGTATTTCGTGGATAAGACCAGTTAATTTTAAAATTAAACCACAGAAAATTACTGGTAGAGTTGCTAGTAAAATTAATCGGAAGAATTGAGCATCATTATGATTAAATCGTAATGTCATGTTTTTATGAAGGCCTGAGGTTAAGGACAAGAAATCCTTCTTATAAAACAATATTATCGCAACGAGTGTTCCAAAGTGAACAGCAACGTCAACCTGAAGGGTTTGTTCTGGTTGATTAAACAATTCAGATAATAATAAAAGGTGACCAGATGATGATATAGGTAAAAATTCGGTAATGCCTTGCAAAACTGCCAAAATACTTATGTAAAAAAACCCCACTAATTTTCCTTTTCATTTCCCATTCAGGGCACTTGTTTGCTTAGTGTCAATAAAAACAAAGATAAATTCATTTTGAAAAAATTATTGGAAACCAATCCTGTCTAAGTGGTTCGCCTGAAGTCATCCCATGATTTGGAAAGGGTGGTGATGTACGACCAGGTCGTTCGATAAATCTGGCATCATCACCAATCAAACGAAGAGAAAAGGCTCGGCGTCTTTGATCACTAGTATTTCCTCGGGCACCATGTAAAATTTTGAAATCAAAAGCGACAGCATCTCCTGGGTCCATTTGCCACTCACGGATATCCATATTTTCTGCTTCAGGATCTGGGACTTTCATAAAATATTGATTATCTTCATAAAAGTTGTCCTCATTTAACCACTTTGTTGGTAGCACCGATTTTTCCCATTTATGCGAACCTGCAACACATCTTAGCGAGGCGTGAGTTACCTTATCCATTGGAGACCAAAAGCTAACACTTTGGGAACCTTGAATAAAATAGTAAGGACTATCCTGATGCCATGGTGTAGGCTTTGTTGTGCCTGGTTCCTTTACTAATACGTGTTCATGGAATAATTGAACATTATTGGATTTCATAAGCTGGGCAGCCACATTTCCTACGGATGATTTAAAAATTGCTTTTTGGAATTCAGGTATGCGCTCCCAATTACAATAATCATCAAAGAAACGCCCATTTTCACTATGGAATCGGTTTTCTGCGGCGTATTTGCCTGGATTAGACAAGTTAAATTCAATTCCTTTACGAATTGTATCGACATAGTCAGCAAACAAATTTTTAATTAAAACGACTCCGTCTTTTTCAAATGTTTCAATATCATTTTGCGTAAATAATTCGGATAGCATTTTAGACCTAACTTAAAATGAGCCTTATTTAGTGAAAATTATCGATATCGTTTTCCATCAGTTTTATCAAAGAAAAAGAGCTCATTTTCTTTGAAAGAAATCTCTACGGGTGTACCGTTATTAAGAATTTCTTTTGAGTACATTTCAACCACTAAAGTTTATTATTTTTTAATTTTACATAACTATAGGATACATTAGAATGAAAGAGGTATACAACCACAAGTTGTAAACGATATTCCTGTATCTTTGGTTGCTTTAATTAGAACTAACATTAATGTACAAGAACTTGTCGTTGATGCCCTTTTAAAAGAAAATCGGAAAAGTGTTTATCGTGCTGCTATGTTAGACCCTCACACAGCTGCGAAGCTCGATTTAAGTCAAATCAAAAACATGGTTGATGAGTTGATAAAAGCACATGGATATTGGTTCCCTAAATGGGTTAAAAAAGTTTCGTAGTGTTAAGGTTTAAATAATTAATAAATATTAGATAAAAAGTAATGAATGAAATAAATAGAATTTATGGTGATTGGGTAGCAGTAGACTGGGGCACCTCTAATTTGCGATATTGGGTCATGCATTCCAATGAAGTTATTCACTCTGGTTTTAGCTCCCTTGGAATGAAAAACCTAAATCAAGATTCTTATGAAACAATATTAGTAAATGAGTTAAATAGCTTTCTTAATCCGTCAAAGACTACAACTGTTTTAATATGTGGTATGGCTGGATCGCGTCAGGGTTGGAAAGAAGCACCCTATCTATCAGTACCTTGTAAGCCACCTGAATGGAACGACGCTGTTACAGTAGAATGTCAGGACTCTCGAATGTCTGTAAGGATTCTACCTGGGTTAAAGCAACCCAACCCAGCGGACGTCATTCGAGGAGAAGAGACTCAAATTAAAGGTTTTTTAGCAAAGGATAAAAATTTTGATGGTATAATTTGTCTTCCTGGAACACATACGAAGTGGGTTCGATTATCAGCAGGTGAAATTGTGAATTTTCAAACGTTTATGACAGGTGAATTATTTGCTCTATTGTCACAACAGTCTGTACTAAAACACTCAGTTTCAAAGGTGGGGTGGGATGAGAGGATTTTTAAAACTGCCGTTAATGAAATAATGTGTGATAATAAGCTTTTGGCAACTAAGTTGTTTAGTTTAAGAGGTGAGTCTATTTTGAATAATTTATCAGATTTTGAAGCCCGCGTGCGCCTTTCGGGGTATCTTATTGGCTTAGAACTTTCAGGTAGTCGTCCATATTGGCTTGGAGAAACAGTATGTGTCTTAGGTCAAGATGAGATAGCAATGGCTTACGAAACGGGACTTAAATCGCAAGGTGTTTTAGTTTCTCGGAATTCTAATCAAGATATATCGTTGGACGGTTTAAAATCCATTTATAATTGGCAGAAAGGAATGAATTGAATGAGGGATCTTATCGCAATTTTACGAGGGATAAGACCAGATGAAGCCTGTAACGTTGCTGAAGTCTTAATTGAGAGCGGAATAAGCATAATTGAGGTGCCATTAAATTCTCCTAATGCATTGAAAAGTATTGAACTGATGGTTAATGCTTTTGGTGCGGAAATTATATTTGGGGCTGGAACAGTATTAAGTATAGAACAAGTCGACGATGTTTATAACAGCGGTGGTCAGATAATTGTATCTCCAAATTGTAATATTGAAGTAGTTAGACGTACTAAATCAAAAGGTTTGCAATCTTTACCCGGTGTTTTTACGGCCTCAGAGTGTTTTTCTGCCTTAGATAGTGGAGCTGACGGTCTTAAATTTTTTCCATCTTTTGTACTTCAGCCAGAAGGATATTCTGCTATTAGAGCGGTTCTTCCTCAATATGTACGATCCTATGCAGTTGGGGGTGTAGACGTGAATAATTTTTTTGATTGGTTTGCAGTTGGTATTACAGGCTTTGGAGTTGGATCATCTCTTTACAAGGTTGGAGATACAGCTAAACAAGTTTCAGAAAATTCCAAAAAACTTATTTTAGCATTTGATGAAGCCCATGCGCGCATTATGGAACAGGTGATTTAATGAATAGGGCCCTTGGTGTATGCTATTACCCAGAACAATGGGATAAGTCGTATTGGAGTCGGGATGCTGCAGATATGGTTGAATTGGGTATATCTTGGGTAAGAATAAATGAATTTGCGTGGTCGAAAATTGAACCCCAATCTGGAGAATTGCGTTTTGAATGGTTAGATGAAATCATAGAAATCTTAGGAAAACAAAACCTTAAAATTATTCTTGGAACGCCAACCGCTACTCCACCAAGATGGATGATAGATAAGTATCCAGATATGCTTATCTGTGATAAAGAGGGGAATAAACGAATACACGGTTCTCGCAGACATTATTGTTTTAGTCATCGTGGGTATTCTGAAGAGTGCGATAGAATCGTTGAGCTTTTGGCGCGACGTTATGGGCGTAATGCAAATGTTTTGGCTTGGCAAACTGATAATGAATATGGTTGTCATGATACAACAATATCTTATAGCGCTGCCGCAAAAGTCGAATTCCAGAATTGGTTGCGGCAAATTTATTCTGCTAACACAGCTAATAACGATGGCGATATTGAAGCCTTGAATAAAGCATGGGGCAATGTATTTTGGTCAATGAATTATAGTTGTTTTTCAGAGATTGATTTACCACACAATACGGTAACTGAAGCAAATCCATCTCATAGTCTGGCGTTTAGAAAATTTTCGTCTGAGCAGGTTATAAAATTTAATAAAAGGCAAGTTGATATCATTAGAAAATTTTCTGGTGCACCAATAACCCATAATTTCATGGGAAGAATTACTTATTTCGATCATTTTAAAGTTGGGAAAGATCTTGATTTTGCAAGCTGGGATAGTTACCCATTGGGGTTTTTAGAAGATAGAATAGAGGCGGATGAAGAGTTTAAGAAACAATTTAGTCGGCAGGGAGACCCCGATTTTCAAGCTTTTCATCATGATTTGTATAGATCAGTAGGTAATGGTAGATTTTGGGTAATGGAGCAGCAACCAGGACCAGTTAATTGGGCTCCTTACAATCCAAACCCCCTAGATGGTATGGTGAAACTATGGAGTTGGGAGGCTTTTGCTCACGGGGCAGAAACGGTGTCTTTCTTTCGGTGGCGTCAATATCCATATGGTCAAGAACAGATGCATACAGGTTTGCATTTGCCTAATGGAACTAAATCTGCTGCATATTATGAGGTAAAAAAATTAAATGAAGAATTGAAAAATTTTAGTTTGATAGAAACATGTAATTCTAAAGTGGCAATTATATTTGATTATGATGCAGATGCAGCGTGGGATATTCAACCACATGGGAATAATTTAAGTTATTTTACTTTAATTTTTGAAACGTACAAAGCGCTTCGAAAATTAGGGCAGTCGATTGATATCGTATCATCTTGTCACAATAATTTTTCAACCTACAAAATAGTTTTTGTTCCAGGGTTAATGTATATGGACGAAAAGCTTAAAACGGTCTTATCTAAATTTAGTGGACAGGTTTTTCTTGGACCCCGAACATCAACAAGGGACAAAAATTTAAATACACCGATTCCATTACCCCCAAATTTACCCAATTTTGATGCAAAGATTGTATTAACAGAAAGCTTTAGGTCAGATAGTCCAATTGCATTAGAAAATGGAGGCCATTTTTGTAACTATCGAGAAAGATTAGAGGGCAGTGCAAATATTGTAGAGAGAACTGTAAGTGGCGAACCAGCAATTTTACGCGGTGGAAATTTTACTTACATTGCAGGTTGGTTAGATTCGGTGGCTTTGAAACGGATTTTTTTGTCAGCATTAAAAAGTGTAAATCTTGAGGTTTTTGATTTACCAAGCGGTGTTCGGTTAAGGGTTAATTCTAAAGAACGGTTCTGGTTTAATTACTCTTCGCAAGCACAAAAATCTTCAATTGTAAACTTGCAACCAGCTGAGGTATTTATAGAACCGATTGATGGTAGTTAGTTCTAATTATTTAAACTATAGATTGGGAAATAAAATGATAAAGAAACGAGCATCTTTTTATGATTTAAAAAATAAAACAGTATTTATTACTGGTGGTGGTTCGGGAATTGGTGCGGCCATTACTGAAGCATTTCTTGCTCAAGGCTCATTAGTTTCTTTTGTTCAACGTTCAGACGCAAGCATATTTTGTGGTCAGATGGAGAAAAAATACCAGAATCGACCCTATTTTATTCAATGTGATATTTCAGATATTTCTGCATTAAACAAAGGGGTTGATGAAGCTAAAGAAAAAAATGGACCTATAAAAGTTTTAGTCAATAATGCAGCAAACGATGTTAGGCACTCTACCTTGGAAGTATCCGAACAATTTTGGGATAATTCCCAAGCTCTTAACTTGAAGGCATATTTTTTTTCGTGTCAAAAAGTTTTACATGGAATGATCGAAGCAATGAGTGGAAGTATAATCAATATGAGCTCTATATCGTATATGATGGGAAATGCTGGTTACCCAAGCTATGTTACTGCAAATTCTGGAATTAATGGAATGACTCGCGCGTTAGCTCGAGAATTTGGAGTTTATAAAATTAGGGTTAATGCAATTGCGCCAGGTTGGGTGATGACTGAAAAGCAAAAGGAAATGTGGGTTTCACCTGAATTATTGGAAGCGCATATAAAAAGACAGTGTTTAAAAGATTTATTGTTACCTGATGATATTGTTGATAGTGTTCTTTTTTTGGCTTCTGACTCAAGCAAGAGTATTACTGGTCAGCTATTGGCCGTTGATGGTGGAGTAGTAACTACGGGTTAAAGAAATTTGGTACTCTCAAATAATTAGCTCTCTAAAACCATTATTTTTGAAATGATTAAGTTCTTTTAGAGGTGACAATTTTTCCAGTGATATCGCAGCCATGTTCAGCTATTAGTTCTTCACAGTTTACATTGCCTCGCAATTTGGATCCAATGAGCAATGATAGGCGTCGTGATTTGACATTACCTTTTTGTGTACCCATAAGTTCTGTTTCGTCAGCTTTGACGTTACCATTAATTAGACCGGTAGACT
Source organism: Paracoccaceae bacterium (assembly GCA_029242355.1). GTDB lineage: Bacteria > Pseudomonadota > Alphaproteobacteria > Rhodobacterales > Rhodobacteraceae > JAYZEV01. Next base: position 34,335 of record JAQWUC010000025.1, read on the forward strand.
CAAGAGTTAGGCTTTTTGCTGTAACATTACCCACCACTTGACCACTAATTAGTATGGTTCCAGTAGAGTTAATGTGACCCTCTATTTTTATATCGTTAGAAATGAACGATGGAGATGCTTTGTTGCTTTCATTCATTTTTTTCCCTTTTTTATGTTAAGGTAACTGATCCTATATATGATTTTTTATTGTATTGGCAGTTAAAAATTTATTATTTGATGAAGTGTGGTGTTTCTGACTCTTTTAGTTTTTAAATTTTAATAAATCAAGATTTGTTAAATTTAAATAATAGCAGTTTCTATAAATGGTTCTTTAGCCTCTATGCGTGAAAAATTAAATGGCGATAAGTCTAAAGTTTTAAATTGGTTGTATATAATAAGCTCAGAAATTCCTCGTCCTATAGCTGGCGATTGTTGAAATCCATGGCCAGAAAATCCGTTTGCAAAGATAAAATTTTTGATTTTTGTGTGGTAACCAACAATAGCATTTTGATCTAAAACGTTATAAGCATAATGTCCCACCCAACTATTTTTCAAGCGAATAGATTCAAATTGAGGAATTCTGTGAGCTAAAATTGGCCAAACTTTATCTTCCCAAATAGAATGATCAAAGGAAAAATCATTATAATCTACCCTGGGATCATGATCGGGAGGGCACCCCGCGAGATAGTATTGTCCATCTGAACGCATGTGAATTCCAGACGGATCAATAGTTAATGGCAATAGTTTCTGAAGGTTTTTTTCGGCTTGAAAGACAAAGGAGTAACGTTTTCGGGGTTCTACAGGAAGTTTTATTCCTATCATTGATGAAATTTTTGAAGCATATGGACCTGATGCATTTACGATTGTATTGCAACTAAGTTGATCCCCAGATTTTAGATGTACAGACTCAATCGAATTACCACGGTTAGAAAGTTTTAGAGAAGAGACTTCATTTTTTATGTATTCTACATTGTTTTTTTTTGCTGATTTTTTCCACCAGTTAAAAATTGTGTTTCCATCAAAATAACCTTCATCAACGAGATTATGGTTTCCTGCTATTATGTCATCAACATTGTAAAAGGGATATTGCCTCTTTATTTCAGAGGCAGTCATAAAGCGTGTCTTAGAGTTAGAGGCTTGCTGGATTTTTTGATTTTGTTTTAGTATTTTTGCAAATTTCTTTGTACTTGCAAGATACATGTAACCAAAAGCTTGAATATTTAATTCTGGAACCTGTGGGTTGTTATTCATGAAATTTCTAAAGTTATTTATATAGTGTGCACCAAATTGCGATATTTCTATATTAATTTTTTGGGAGAATTGCTGCCTAATGCAACTGTTAGTTCTTATGGTTGAACTAAATTCGTATGAAGGATCTTTTTCAATAACAAGTATTGTGCCGCTAAAGTCAGGATTATTTGATAAGAACCATGCTATAGAAGATCCATATAATGCACCTCCAATAATAATGATGTCATAGTTTTGATGGGTTGGGTATTCTAAGAGGCGGTTCATAATAATTTTATTTTTTTTTATTTTGCAGGACACTATTAATCTCTTGTTCAGATAACTTGTAGTGCAGTTGTGCAGACTCCGTGGAAATATAGCCTAAGGTTAGATCTCTTTTTATTAATGATTTATCGCGATGAGCGACTTTACCGAAACCACCACCACCAGGAAAAGCTAAGTGGACTTTGTTTCCATTAGGAATGAATTGCTTACCTTTTCCTTTCATTTTTAATCCATCATCTCTTCTAATAAGAGTAGGGGATCCGGATCCACCACCATTTTGGCCTTTTGCCGGGTAATTGACCCTATCAAACATTGCTTGAAAATCGAAAACATAACCTTCTTTTACTCCAACTTCCATAAATTGTCCTAGGCCTCCTCTAAATTTTCCAATGCCACCACTATCGGGGCGCAGCTCTTTTCTCCAGATTATGATTGGGCCTGTATTTTCAGTAGCTTCGATTGGCATTGTCATCACGCCTGATGGGAATGCTGTTGCATTTAGACCGTCACTGTTTGGTCTGGCGCCTGATCCTCCAGAGTTAAAAGTTAGGACCTCAGATCTATAGTTATCTTCACCTACTGATTGATATTCTGTAGGTCTAATTGAAACTTGAAAGTTACAGAGTGTTCCTGCACCTTCTGCTGGAACCGTATTGGGCATGATTTTATTCAACGCGTTGAAAATTGTGTCTGGAATAAAATGTCCAATTACGTGTCTAAGGGCAACTGGGGCTGGGTGAATAGCGTTTACAATAGAGTTGATTGGTGCAAAAACTTTAAATGGCGATAACGATCCCGCGTTATTAGGTATATTAGGTGCAATAGTGCATTTAAGAGCATAGCATGCATAAGCTTTTGTATAAACTAGTGGAACGTTTATACCTTTTTCATCGACGGATGATGTCCCTGTAAAATCGCATCTTATTTCATGTTTAAGAATTGTGAGGCGGATCTTTATGTTAATTGGAGTGTTATAGCCATCAATAGTCATAAAGCCTGTTGCTTCCTTTTGAGGTAACTGGCTTATTTTTTCAAGAGTAGCTTTATAAGAGCGTTCAAGTATAAAATTGCTGATGATAGTCAAATTTTTGATTTTAAATTCTTCCATCATAACGAGCAATCGTTTTATACCAATTTCATTACACGCTGCGAGGGCAAAAAGGTCTCCAACTAGTTGATCAGGTTCCCTAACATTAGCTCTTATTATTTGAATTAGGGTGTTGTTGATTTTTCCTTTATCAAAAAAGCGCATTATTGGAATGTATAAACCTTCTTCATAAATAGAAATTGCATCGGCACCAAATCCACGACCGCCTATATCTACTATGTGAGCTGTGCAGGCAAAAAAACCTATGAATTTTTGATCTTTAAAAGTGGGTGTTACTACTGTTATATCGTGTAAATGACCAGTTCCCATCCATGGATCGTTAGTTATGTATACATCACCTTCTCGGAAGGTTTTTTCCCCAATATACTTTATGAAGTGTCCTACGGATTCTGCCATTGCATTTACATGGCCTGGTGTCCCAGTTACTGCCTGAGCTAGCATTTCACCTTTTGAATTATAAACGCCTGCTGAAAGATCGCCAGCTTCTCTAACTGAGGTGGAAAAAGCCGTTCTTATAAGTGCTTGAGCTTGTTCTTCAACGACTGAAATAAGTCTATTCCACATTACTTGGTTATTAATTTTTTTTGTTTTGGCGTTCATTTTTTTCTTTACTCATTTTTTTGGACGCTTATACATTTATCCATCTGTACCGTTGCTTTAAAATTTGACGTGAGGATTATTGTTGTTTCGGTTTCAGTAATTATGGCTGGTCCGTAAATTTCGTCACCTTCATTTAACTGGTTTCTTGCTATTACTTTAGCTCTTACTTCCCTACCAAGTTTGGAGTCAAACATAGAACGTTTTTCTTTTATCCGTGCAATTTTTTTCGCTTCTATAGGTTCAATTTCTGTTATTTTTTTTAGTGGTGTGAATGAATTTACGGACCAAATTGTGATTTCAATATCGATATCATTGACTATCCGTCCAAAGATTTTTTTATATTCTCTTTCGAAAAGTTTTTTTAGTTCTTTTCCAGTTGGCTTGAGAGCATCTTTTTCTTTTAGATGCACTGGAATTTCCCAACCTTGACCTTTATATCGCATGTATACTTTATACTCAGATTGTATAGGTGAGTTTGGGGCACATGATTTTACAAATGTGGTTGCGTCATTTTGAAGTTCAGCAAAGATGTTTTTTGTAAGTTTTAAATTAAAATTTGAAATTCTTGAATAAAAGCTTCGAGTAGCTTCAAAGCTAAATGGAGCATGTAAGAAGCCAAGTGCTGAACCTACACCAGCGCCTTCTGGAACTAAGAATTTATTAATCCCTAATTTTTCACATATTCGGCTTGCGTGTAATGGGGCAGCGCCACCAAATGCTATCATCGTATAATCTGACAAGTCTTCCCCATTTTCAACAGCGTGAACTCTGGCAGCGTTTGCCATATTTTCGTCTACTACTTCCAAAATACCATGAGCTGATATTTCATCGGATGTTCCAAGCTTGTCGCTAATGTTTATTTTCAATGTGTTTTCAGAGTCGATTTTGCTAAGTGGCATTGATCCACCGGCAAAGCCATCTTCTGATAATTTCCCCAAAAAAAGATCTGCGTCTGTTACGGTTGGAGAATTTCCGCCAAGACTATAACAAGCGGGTCCTGGGTTAGAACCTGCTGATTGAGGTCCGACTCTAATTTGTTGAAGTTCGTCCACATGAGCTAATGATCCGCCACCAGCACCTATTTCAACCATATCAATTACTGGAATGGAAATAGGCATTCCCGAGCCTTTTTTAAATCGGTAGGAGCGAGCTACTTCAAATACTCGACTTGTTTTTGGTTTTTGGTTTTTTATTAGACAAATCTTTGCAGTGGTTCCACCCATGTCAAATGAAAGAGTATTCTTAATTTTATGTTTTTTTGCAATTGTTGCAGCAAAAACGGCACCTCCAGCAGGTCCTGATTCTATTAATCTAACTGGAAATTCTGCAGCGCTTTCAAGAGATATTATTCCTCCTCCTGAATGCATAAGAAAAATTGGACAAACTATCTTTTGTTTAATTAATTTTTTTTGTAGTCGCATCAGGTAACTTTTCATCAAAGGTTTAACATATGCATTGGCGGAGACTGTGTTGAATCTTTCATATTCGCGCATTTGAGGGGAGACTTCGCTTGAAATAGATACCATTGCGTTTCGTAATTGCTTAGAAAGAATATTTTTAATATATCGCTCGTGATAATCATTCGTATATGAGTGAATCAAACCAACCGCAATGCTTGCATAATTTTCGTTCTTAAGAGCCTTGATGAGCTCCATGACTTTAGTTTTATTAATAGGTATTAATATGTCTCCTGTGGCACTTATGCGTTCTTCAATAACGTAACGATGTTCCCGAGAAATTAGAGGCAAAGGCATCATAAGGTTGAGGTCATATTGTTCAAACCTTGATTCAGTTCGCATCTCAATTACATCTCTAAAGCCTTTTGTCGTTATTAAGGCTGTTTTTGCTCCAGTGCGCTCAATAAGTGCATTAGTTGCCAACGTTGTTCCATGAATAATTTGCGAGATTGTCTCTGGTTTAACCTTAGCCTCTTTTGTTACTTCAGCAATTCCATTGAGAATGGCAATTTCTGGAAAATCACTTGTGGTTAGTACTTTAGAAGAGAAAACTTCTTTGTTTTTTTCTAAAACTACATCGGTAAAGGTTCCGCCAATATCTACTCCGATGCGTATCTTCGTTTCATTTTTAAGCGTGTTTGTCATATTTTTCTTATCACAATTTACTGTTTCATTTGAATTTATTGAGATTTATTGATCTGTTCAATCTATAAAGTCATATGAAAAGGAAAATATATGCTCTAGTTTTTAAGTGTTTTACAAATTTTCATTACTTATGCTTCAAGAAACATAATATAAATTTTGTTGTAAAATAATACAATTAATATACTATATGTTGATATAAAAAAAAATAATAACAATTTATGGTATGAGCATGATAGATTTTATACGTAAAATTAGTATAATACGGCGATTAGAAATTCTGTCGATTGGTTTGATAGCAACCAGTTTTTTAATATTTTTTATTGGAATATTATTAAACTAATTTATAGCGTTAGTTGTTTTATAAGAGCTGCGGTACATTGTCTTGTACTCGAGCTTCCACCAAGATCTGGTGTTCTGTATTTTTTGTCTTTTAGTATTGCTTGTATACCTTTCAAAATAAAAGTGCTTGCTTGGGTTTCTCCAAGATGATCCAGCATCATAGCGCCAGCCCAGATTTGACCTATTGGATTAGCAATACCTTTACCAGTTATATCTGGAGCTGAGCCATGCACAGGTTCAAAAAGAGATGGAAATTTTCTTTCCGGATTAATATTACCTGAGGGTGCTATTCCAATGGTACCTGTAGTCGCAGGACCGAGGTCGGATAAAATATCACCAAAAAGATTTGAACCAACAACTACATTAAATTTGTCTGGGTTCAGTACAAAATGAGCACAAAGGATATCTATGTGATATTTATCCCATTTGACGTCAGGATAATGTTTTGATACTTCTTCTACTCTTTCATCCCAGTAAGGCATTGTTATAGAGATGCCATTTGATTTTGTAGCTGAAGTTAAATGCTTTCGTTGACTTTTTTGTGCAAGCTTAAATGCAAAATTTAAAACGCGATCTACACCGATTCTTGACATTACTGTTTCTTGAACAACAAATTCTCTTTCTGAACCAGCAAACATTTTTCCACCAATAGAGGAGTATTCGCCTTCAGTATTTTCCCTCACTATATAGTAATCAATGTCCCCGGGTTTTCTACCATGCAACGGCCCAGGTATCCCAGGCATTAATTTTACGGGCCGGAGGTTTATATATTGATCAAATTCTCGTCGAAACCTTATTAAGGAGCCCCAAAGTGAAATATGATCTGGAACTTTTTGCGGCCAGCCAACTGCACCGAAAAAAATAGCATCATGGTTTCCAATTTGCTCTTTCCAATCATGTGGTAACATTTCACCATGCTTTAAGTAGTAGTCGCATGAACCAAAATCAAAGTTATCAAAGTGCATATTGATGTCAAATCGATCGCAGACGATATTAAAAACCTTAAGTGCTTCTGACATAACTTCTGGACCGATCCCGTCTCCAGGAATTACTGCTATGTTAAATCGATTTTTTTTCATTTTTGCTTTCATAAATTCTTTGTGCTAATTTTATAGTTTAAATATTAGGCAAACACGCCTAAATTTTTTAAATACGTTTGAACTATGTCTATCATAAATGGATTATTATTTTTGATTATTTTTCAAATAAAGGAAGTTGGTTTTTAAGGTAAAAGTAAATTGAGAATTATGTCAAATAGAGTAAAGGCTTTTTTGGTTCATTACTTTACTGCCATTGGAGCTATTTTAGCAATGCTTGCGATGCTTGCAGCGGTTGATGAGCGCTGGGATTTAATGTTCCTATGGTTAGTGGCAGCGTTTTTTGTGGATGGATTAGATGGACCTTTAGCGAGAAAATTTGATGTAAAAAAATTTGCACCAGAGTATGATGGGGTTTTACTTGATTTAATTATTGATTATTTAACTTATGTTTTTATTCCAGCTTATGCTTTATTTGTAAGTGGTCTTTTAAATGGTTGGTCAGGTTGGGTTTGCATTATATTAATAGCTTTTACGTCAGTTTTGTATTTTGCTGATACTAGAATGAAAACAAAAGATAATAGCTTTGCTGGTTTTCCCGGTTGCTGGAATATGGCGGTGCTAGTTTTATTTAGCGTACGACCAAGTTGGCAAATTATTTTGATAATTGTAGTGCTTTTGTCTGTAAGTATGTTCACGAATCTAAAGTTTATTCACCCAGTCAGAACAAAACGCTGGCGGTTTATTAGTTTACCTGTAGCGACTATTTGGACTTTTCTGGGGGCATATGCGGCTTGGTATAATTTTAATATGATTATTGAATTAAAAATTATTTTTATTTTGGCAACGGCTTATTTGTTGCTTGCAGGAATTGTTCAACAGTCTTTCCCCAAAAACTGATTTTAAGAAGAACCCTTTATACTTGACTTAATTACTCAGGATAGTTATATATGCTGCTTAGCAAAGTGAAAAGTAAGTTATTCTTATTAGCCAATTAATTTTCTGTTTACATGCGGTTAATCAGATGACGAAAAATTCGAAGTATGAAAATCACAAACTTAATTTAGATTCTGACTACCAGGAGTCAGTAATTGGGCTTTATGAAATGCTCGCGCAGGCTCAACCAGATATAACTAATAATCATTCTTCTATTGTTGATTTGATTTCTGAAAAGATACAATCATCTCGAAGGTCTAATGAATAAGCATACAAAAATTTACAGTGAAAACCCTCTTGTGAAAGAAGACATTATTCTATCTGAGCTTTATCTATTAAGCGAATCAGAGAGATTAACAATGAATTATATAAGGATGTGGTTCTCTAAAGAGCAATTAGTACATAAAATTATACGGGATTTGAATATAAAATATAGTTATTTTCGAGGTTACAAATTAACAAAATCTATTAATGAATTTTGCTTATTTCTTTTTAAGTACGAACAATCAACATTATCGATTAATATAGTCAATGATGAAAAAATTAGTGATGATGAGTTCAAAATCATTCAAATTATTTTGCCAAATTTTTCCTCTGATGAACATATTTTGGCTATTGCTCAAAGAATGGTTTCCAGATCTGACGCGGTTAAATTACTTACATTGGCAAAAGATATTAATCTATCATTTTAACATGGACTGTTGAATCTTCGAGGCAAAACTGGAGAATTAATACGGTAAAGCGGTCTTCTTGTATTTTTATTGTTTCTTGGTTTTGTTGCCACAATAATTGAAAAGAGCATTACGCTTGATAGACATTATTTGGAAAATATCAATTAAAGGTATTACATATAAATTATAGAGGCCATGTGTTTCTAAGGGTTCATTTTCTGTTACTCCAAGAATTAATTTATCAGTATCCTCAGAGTGGTTAAGTGAACCAAAAATCCAATCCCAAATTGCAAGAGTTGCTCCAAAATTTTTATCGTAGTGCTTCTCTGCCACCGAATGATGTAGTTGATGTTGTGCCGGAGAGATAATTATATATTCAAGCCATCTCCAGTATCGAATGCCAATGTGAGAATGTCTCAGATTAGCTCCCGCTACATTAAATGAAAATACAAATACATTAACCCCGATAACAGTATAAAGGTCAACGTTATTTCCGAAGAAAAACACAAAGGACGAAATTGATATTCCTTGCGTAAATGATCCACGCAAAGTGAAGATGATGCCTTCTAGCGGATGAGTTCGATAAATTGTTAACGGTGTTAAGGTGGTTGCGGAATGATGAACTTTATGAAGCGACCATAAAATAGGCCATTGATGCATCCAGCGGTGTATTATAAATTTCGAAAAATCATCTAGTACAAATATAAACGTGGTAAAGGTTGTCACTATAACGAATTTTTGTGTTTGTACAAACATTCCAAATTCAAGCCAGGATATTGAGTGTAAATAATGATAAATAATGGTTGCTATGGCAAGCTGAGTAATTAGTAACGGAGATACAAAAATCAAGAAAATTCTATTGATAAAAAATATTTTGAAATCACTTTGTGAAGATTTTGAAAAAATGATCCTTTTGTTAAAGATATATATTAAGGCATTTTTAAAAGAAAGATTCTTTTTTTTTTGTAACCAAAAAAGTGCAATAAATATCGATAAAAAAAGGTATCCCAGAAAGACGCGCTTTCTGGGATCACTGAAATGTTCTATAATAGTTGAAAAAAACTCTATCATTTAATGATAAAGGTTTTTTCGATCATTAGTCGTTTTCGGCACTATCTGAATCTCCGAGCTTATCTGCTAAAGTTGCCATTTGACCAGTTTGATCATTTGATCTAGCTTCAACTTTAAACTTATCAATCATGAGCTTTTGAACTTTTAGCATATTCATTTGATATACGTCCATAGAAACTGATTCATCTTTAATGTAGTTCCCGTTAGAGTCGATACCTGACACTTGTGATGTATTAAGTAAAACAGGACCAAAGCCGATTTCTCTATTCATAAAAGAGGCTGCTTCACCTAGGTTTTTTCTTCCTGATTGCATCGCCATAGAGAAACCTTTTAATTCACCCCAATGTTTTGCATAAGTTGAAAAAGTTTTAGAAGTATCACCGTTTGAATCTAGGAGCTCCTTGATTTTATCAATATCTTTATAAACTGATCCGGCATATTTGAATACAGCTTCTGCTAAGACTTTCTCCCAATTACGCTCAATGACTGCAGCTAAGCTAACAAGCATTTCTCTTTGAGATTTGGTTAGCTTTTCTCCATTAGCATTGGTTATAATTTGCCGTCCATCAATGAACGCTTTTGTTACAGTATTAAAATAATTTGTTTTTCCACCTTTGTCGAAACTTAAAGCATAATATGAATGAGCAAAATTGTATTCTGATTTCAAGTCAACGACACCGTCGCCATTAGCATCAGCTGCTTTTAAATTTTTCATTTTTGCAACTTCATAGTTTTCTTTTGCAGAAAGTTTAAGCGCATGGGCGGCAGCACCCCAATAACCGAAAGCTTCATCCCAAACATGTTCTTTCCCAGTGTAATGAGCCCCATCTTTATATGGTTTGTTATTGGGTTTGTTATCCGCACCAAGTTTTTCATCTAAGTAATTGTCGACGGCTTGGTTGTAAAATACTACGCCCATAGCAAATTTTGAAATTAACTGTGTGTAATTATAACCAGTGGTTGCATCAAAGCCACCCTTTGCTGCAGCAGCTTTTTCTATCATAAATTCGATCACTTCTGGGCCAGTCATTTGACCGGGCCAAGCATTTATAGTTCCTTTATAGGTTTTACCAGATAAGTTTTTACCTTTTGAAATGTCGTTTACAGTTTTTTGTTTTATAGGAAAACCATCCTTACTTGCTGGAGCGACGATTGATAAACTTAGATCAGAGCCCTTATAATATACCATCATATCGTCTAGGTTTTCTTTAGAAGACATTTTTTTCAAGCTATCGTGAAGGACGTGCCTTGCTATTTGTCCTGAATAAGAAACTGAATTTGTTTTGGAACCATTATAGCCTTTGACTGTAATTGGAAAAGGTCCGTAGGTTGTGTTTGCTGCTTCCTCGGCAGTTTGGGTTGAGTACAAGTTTCCATTGTAGGAAAACTCGGCCAAACCGCTTGCTTTGGCCTTTGCAAAAGCTTCAGTGAATTTTTCTGAATAAGCTGCTTGACTTAGGCTTACAGAGACTAATGCTCCTATTGTAATAATTTTAAAAATTTTTTTTTTCATGTTGTACTCCAAGTTAATGTAAATTGTTGTAAAAAGTTTGAGCTATTTTCGGTTCTGGGGAATTTTTTTTAGGTCCGCGTCTATTAAAAATGCCACTACCTTTGCCTTCTTCGCCAGGTTCTCAATTTGATTAGAATTTATTAGAAGGGAGCCTAAAATTTTTACTTCATTTTCTTGGTTTTCAAAAGAAAGCCGAAGAATGTTAGCGAATACATTTTCATCGGCACCAACTCAAATGCAATTTAGGTGATGCCTTATTATTGGCCTTAAATAATTATTTGCAAAAATTGATATTAGTTCTGAGATAAGATACTTGCTAAATCGATTTGAAAATAATTCTTTGATACTGCTTGGTACTTCAGAAAAATCATATGCTTCATAGAGATTATTAGCATGCCTAAGGATTTGAATGCTTTTCCTCTCAAATTCCGACATAAAATCTAAAGAATTAACGGCTACTTCCCCGGCCCTCTTACTTATTTGATTTTTCATTTTGTTAAAATTAACTTATTTTGTTTTGTTATTTTTAATAAGTAAGTTTCTTGATCTAACATAATTTTAGCAAATAGCTTTGATCCTAATAGCTCGCGAGCATCGTGGATATTAATCGTGTCTTCTTTAGTTGCTTCTACTTTATTATTTACAGCAGTTTGAAAGTTCATTTTAGTTCCAATTCTAATACTTATTGGCTTTCCAAAACGGATGGCTTTTATGTTGAGTAAATTACTCAAGAATCTGTTTAAGCATAATTAATAACACTGTCAATCCTTATTAAATCTGTCGGGATTAAGTTTTGATTAAAGCATGATTATGTATTGAGATCTATTCTTTCAGCTTTTCGTTGATTTGGTAAAATGACTGCTGATATAATAATTAAGATACCTATAGCGCTCATCATAAAAAATAGTTCTGATATTAAGAATCCAGATTGGAGTAATAGACTTGCAATTGGGAGAACTAAGGCTCCTACGGAAAGGTTCAATAAAAATTTTAAACTAAGAACTTTAGCGCGCCATAAATCTGGTACATACCTTGAAATTATTGTATCTGTGATTGGTATTTGGCCGAACACAAAACACATAGCCATTATCATTATGAAGAATAAACTAATATTATTATGTATAGATGCGAGGTAGATGAAAACGCATTGTCCAACACCCATATAAAACAAGATATATTTTGGTGAAAATCTGTCAATTAACCAGCCTACCGCTATTTGAGAAAAAGATGCTACTCCATAGACGAGTGAAGCAAAAAGACCTGTGACAAAAACAGAAGTTGATACATTGCCCATTGAGATCTCTAAATACCGTGGAATAAAAAACGTCATAGATCCAAAAATAAATCCGCCGCTCACTGTTGTAATAACCAATGCTCCAAGAGCTAACGGCCAGTTTGGCGCCAATTTTCTGGTACCATAAGCGGCGCTATCTGGTTGAGTTGCTTCAGGCAGAGGTTTAAGAGCTCTAAGAAATAATAGGCCGTAAATCAAACAAATAATACCAGGATAGATAAAGCATATTTTCCAATTTCCAAATGTGAGTAGTGCGCCTGTCACAAGCGGTGCGGCTGCAACTCCCATATTCCCAAAAACACCGTTAATCCCCAGCCTGAAACCTATTTTTTTATTACTTTTTAAGAGCATCGTGATTCCAACTGGATGATAGATTGACGCAAAAATACCAAGAAAACCAATTGAAATTGCAAGTTGATTTACTGTCGACGATAGGCCTGCGCAAATAGCGGTACAACCTAGTCCAAAATGATAAATAACCATTAAGAGTGATCGGGAAAATTTATCAGCCAAGAATGCTGCTACGGGTGCCATACCTCCAAAGAGTATAAAGCCGAACGTTCCAAATATTATAAATTGATCATAATTTACGTCAAAATATTTTGAAGCGTCAAAAGCTGCTTTAGCAAAAATCAACATCATGAAGTGATCTAACGCATGGCTAATGTTTAAAAAAATATCGTTAACTACGAGGTTATTTTTTTGTATCATTATAAGTATTTCTCAACTAATTAAATCATTTTTGTTTAATCATAATTGAAAGTAACAAAAGTAAAATAAATAATCTGGCTAAATGATGAAAGGCCACAAAAGCTGGGTCAGTTCCTACAAGTTGGCCCATGACTATCATTGTTTCCAATCCGCCAGGGGCTATGGCAATCAATACTTCAATAAAGTTAAATTTTGTTAAATTCGATATTATTAAAGCTGAAATAATTGAAATGATTAAACAAAGTGCTGTGAATAGACTTCCGGTAAAGATACATGATTTGAGGGTTTTAAGACTAATTCCAGTAAAGCGCGATCCAATTAACGAACCAAGTATAATGAAAGCTGACACTGCGAGATATTCAGGAACTATACCCGGAGTAAAATCAAAACCGTGACCAATCGTTGAACAAAACATACCGCCTAACAGGAACGCTGCGGGAGTTTTATAATAGAATAATATTAAACCTATGAGAGCTGAAAGAGCGATAATAATTATCAGATGAGGATAGGACAATATAAGATTTGACGAGGGGATCAGACGCATTTCATAGTCTGTGAATAGACTGATTGTTCCTGGTACAGCTAAGGTAAGTGTTAATACGCGTATTGACTGAATAACAGATATAACAACAGTATTTTCTGAATGACTTTCACTTAAGCTCAACACATAGCTAAGATGTCCTGGTGTAGATGCAAGTATGGCGTCGTTCTTTCTCATTTTAAAAACTTCCTGAAAAATATATTTCCCAAGAAAAACTAAAGTTACAATACTTAAAAACATACCTGTTAAACTGATTGGCCATTTTAGTAAATTGTCAAGAACTTGTGAGTCAATTCCTTCTGCGGTTGATATCCCAATAATAACAAAACTTAAATTTCGAACAGGTAAAGTAATGTGGCAATTAATTCTAAACAAAAGCGCAAAGATTGTGACAAAGGTTGCTGGACCGGTTAAAAATGGTGCCGGTGCGCTAACAATCCACGCGATACAAGCACCGAAAATACCTATGAGTAAAGTAACACTAGTGCTCATTTAACTGTAAATCCCTAATATGCACTAATGTCAATTTCATAGATTAATTCTGCCCAAGTTGCACCGTGCATATCACGGTCGTCAGGGGAGCCTTGTACGCAAGGTCTAGGAAGACTAAATTTGATTACATGAAGGGTTTGTATTTCATATCTTTGTATTTGCTCTTTGTTTATACAAAAAATGTCGCTAATCATTTTATTTGTTAAGTTCTTACATAGCACTTTGAATGCGTTTTGCTTGCCACAAAAAATGTCAATAGTAAGCCAAAATGGCCCAGCATTTTTACTTCTAACACTTTCAACTATATCATAAACTTTGGTCAATGTTTATTACTTCCTTACGAAAAATTTCTAATGGATCGTTTAATTTTAACGTATGATGAAAACAAAAGCTGTAAATAGAACCTCTTTGAATATCAGCAGGAGAAAAAGGGAATGAAAAGGTTGGGAGTTCTTCACTTTTAGTAAGAGGGTGGTGAAGCAAAAACGGGTTTAGCATTTGTGAAATTTCATCAGCTAACTGCTGTGTTTGGGCTGTTACTAAAGTCATTACACCAATTTCAAATAGAGTTGCTTTCTTTACTTCTAATTTTCCAAAGCTAGCATTTTGTCCAATTAATCGTAATTCAATAGAGAATTCATGATCATCTAATTCTAATCTACAACGTATCAACTTTGTACATTGTAAGCAAATGTCGTCTGCCCATTCTTTGGCTTTCTTTACATAGCGATTGTTTCGTAAAATTGTTATGCTTATATTTTGAAAACCTGTAAGAATCGTTCCTTCAAGTTTTACTGTATACTTGTCTGATTTATTCCATTTTGCTCCTGTTACTCTGACTTTTTTATTTGTTTCAGCCTTATAAGTCGATTCTTTTGTGTCCAGATATCCACCTGGTTCAAAAAGAATGTAAGGGTTTGTATTTTCATAAAGCATATGGGCCGAGACAGTTTTAGGCGTTGCTTTAGCGTCAACATGCATCGGTTCAACGGTAAAATTATCAAAATCAAACTCTACCATTATTACCCCAGATAATGGATTTGTTGTGCAAAGGGCACCACATTCAGCTATTTTTGCGCCGTGCCAGGCTGTTCCCGGATCAATGCCTCGCATAATTGGTAATGCTGCTATAATTGCGGTATCAGTTGTTCGACCAGCAATTATAATATCTGGTTTTTCTTTCAAAGCATCAATCACTTGCTCAACACCTGCCAAAGCAACGATATTTGTGCAACGTGAAATTACGTCTATTGATAATTCTGGTGCGTTGGGAAGTGGTTCAATTTTTTGATCTGAATAGGCATTGATAACTTCCTTGTTGCTTTGTGAGCAGCGTATTATCACAATTTTGAGGGATTGATTTAACTCGCGGGCAATTTCTTGAGTGATTTTCAGAAACCAATCTACTGCTGTATCAGTTCCACATGTCCCAGCTGTTCCAATTAATAACGGAATATTAGCAACTTCTCGTGCTTCCATCAAACCTTTCCATTCTGCTTTTGTTGAAGCTCTAGAGTATTTGGATATTCCTTGCCCAAGGTAGGAAGGGCCAGAATCAGTTGATCCACCGTCAATTGCTATGATATCTGGTTTTTGTTTAAGACCGTTGTAAAGAGCTACTTTGTCATAATTTAGCCCAAGTGCACCAGACGGGACAAGAACACGCGTTTTCATTTTATATCAGTTTTGTGAGCCACAGGCTTCTTTAGATAAGGGCGTAAGAATATCGGCGCTAAAAATCCAATTACAGCGGCTGCCCAGAGGCCAATAGAAATATTTGATGAAAATAGGTATGTCCAATCGCCATCAGATAAAACCATTGCTCGTCTTAAGCTGACTTCCATGTGTTCACCTAATAAAATTCCTAAGATTACTGGTACAACGGGAATTTCTAATTTTCTTAAAACAAAACCAAGCACGCCAAATCCAATCATTAATAATAAATCAAAGTGGCTTCCAGATAATGAAAAAATGCCAACAAAAGATATCATTGTTACACCAGGTAATAAAATAGAGGCCGGTACTTGCAGTATTTTTGCAAATATTTTTACTAGTGGAACATTTAGAATAAGTAATACAAAATTTGCAATTAATAGGGTTGCTATAAGTCCCCAAACTACTTCAGGTCTCTCTGTAAAAAGAAGGGGACCTGGCGTTATATTCAATGTCATAAGGAGTGCAAGCAAGACAGCAGTTGTCCCAGAACCAGGAACTCCTAAAGTTAGCATTGGCACGAGAGCACCGCCAGCTGCGGCATTGTTTCCCGCCTCGGGTGCTGCAATACCTCTAGGATCGCCTTTTCCAAAAAGACTTTTATCTTTTGCAAGGGCTTTTTCAGACATGTAGGCTAAAAAACTACCTAATGAAGCGCCAGCACCAGGAAGTAAACCAGCTACAAAACCAACTAAAGTTCCTCTCAAGATAGTCCATCTTGTAAAAATAATATCCTTTATGGGGATGGTTATCTTTGTAAGTTTGACACCTATAGTTGAGTCTTTCCCATGACTTTCAATAAAAACAAATACCTCAGTAACTGCAAAAAGTCCTACTATTGCTACTAGGAAATCAATCCCATCAAAAAGGTGCAAGTTTCCTCCTGTGAACCGGGTCATTCCTGTTGAGTTGTCAACCCCAATCATAGCTAGACCGAGGCCTAGGCAAACAGAAACTGCAGCTTTTGCTTGGTTTTGTGAGCCGATCCCACCAAGTGTGCAAAACGCTAGTAAATACAGTGCAAAATATTCTGCTGGGCCAAATAGAAATGCTATGCGGGCAAGTATGGGGGCCAGAAGCATTAACCCGATGGTTGCCAAAAAAGCTCCAACAAAAGATGCAAAACCAGATAGGACTAAAGCATCTCCTGCGCGCCCTTTCTTTGCCATGGGGTATCCATCTAAGGTTGTCATCATTGCTGGTTCATCCCCAGGTATATTTAATAAGATTGAAGATATTCTTCCACCATACATCGCTCCGTAATAAACGCTTGTCATTAAGACTAATGCTTGGGTTGCGTCTAAATTAAATGAAAATGATAAAGGAATTAATATAGCCACTCCGTTGGAGGGCCCTAACCCAGGCAGGGCTCCAATTATTGTACCTAAAATGCACCCTATAACTGCTAGGGATAATGTAGTAGGTGTAATCGCAACTTGAAAGCCTAGTGCTAAATTATTTAGTAATTCCATGAGTTAGATCAATCCTCTGGAAAACGGGAACAATCCCAAGCCAAGAAAATATTTAAAAACAATAAAAAGAATTATTGATAATAGTATCCCTGTTATTACAGCTCCAGAAATATTAGGTGCAATTTGGAATGATAAAATGCCTGCTGCAAGTGCAGTAGGTATTAAGAAACCTAAGGGTTTAAGGGTGAACGCGTAACCAACTAAAATTATGACCGCAAATCCTAGTTTAAGAAAGATAACGAAATTTGGCCATTTAGGATTAGAGTCGGGAAACAAGATCATTACGGATCCCGATATGAAGGCTATTGAAGCTATTATATATGGAAATGTTTTTGGTCCCACCGGGTCAGCAAAAAATGGTGATTCGAGTTGGTAGGCGCTTGCAAAAAATGCAAGCGCCAGAATAGCCGTTGTAAAACCAAATAGACGATCTGACACTATTTCATCACGCCAAGTTCTTTGGAAAGAGCTTGTATTTCAGCCATAACTCCAACCACATAATCTTGAAAGTTTGGCCCAACCTTGTTGAACGGAGCTAAACCATTTGCTTTCATAGCAGCGGCCCATTCTGCTGAGTCCCCTACTTTTCTAAGAGCTTCTGTCCAGTTTTTATATGACTCTTCTGAAGCACCTTTTGGGGTATATAGGCCTCTCCAGTTTACTGCGACTACGTCAACGCCTTGCTCTTTAGCTGTTGGAATATTCTCAAACCCAGGAATTCTTTCGTCAGTAAATGATGCTAACACACGCACATCTCCAGATTTAATAAAGCCAACAACTCCTGAAATATCGCCAGTCATTGCTGATGTAAAACCTCCAACAGTTTGAGTTATGGCATCTGCATCACCGTCGACACCAATATATTTAACTTTAGAAATATCAGTAAATCCTTTTTTTCCAAGAGCCATTAAGACTTTAAGATGATCAAATCCACCAGCTGCTGAGCCGCCAGCAAACGCGTGCTGTGAAGGATTTGCAATTACTGCATCTAATAAATCGTTTAGGGTCTTATGAGGTGAGTCTGCTGCAACAACTATAACGCCAGGATCAGCGCCTATTGCACCAAGGAATCTAACTTGATCATATGTCATTCCGGAATAAGCATTTTGTGCAAGTCGTGTTGCTGTAGCTGAGGATGCAGCAACAATGAGCTCGCTGTCACTATTTCTTTCATTCACTACATGTGCATAGGCTAAGCCTCCGCCTCCACCGGCCATATTTGTGACTTGAACTGGTGAGTCAACAGCCCCAATGTCATACATTATTTTTGTTATGCTTCTACATGTAAAATCCCATCCACCGCCAGGGTTAGCTGGTGCTATGCATTCTGCAGATAACGACACTGACGCCGAACCTATTGTGAAAAAGGCACCAGTGAGAAGTGTTTTAAAAATCTTGTTCGTCATTTTTTTCTCCCATTTGACAATCGGGTACCTACCCGAACATAATAAAGCAATAAACTAGAAAGCTGACATCAACCTGTCATGACCCATTACAAGGTAATCCACATGCGGTACCTCTTGGTAGAAGATAATATTCAATTAGCTCGAGCGATCTCAGATCGTTTTGCATTAGAGGGTCATGTTGTTGATCATGCCAAAAGCTTGAACGAAGCTAGAGAATTTATGGATCTAACCTCCTATCAGCTGATTCTACTAGATATTATGCTTCCTGATGGTGATGGTCGGTTTTTTTTGAAAACTCACCGAGTTAATAAGAATACGACACCTATTATTATTTTAACAGCTCGATCAGAAGTGTCTGATCGAATAAATTTATTAGATTTGGGAGCCGACGATTATATTACAAAACCTTTTGATTTTCGTGAATTGGAAGCCCGTTGTCGCGCTGTACTTCGTCGGCAAGATGGTTCAGCAGATAACAAGTTAGAGTTATCAGGTACTATTCTTGACTCTTTAGAGGGAACTTTAAAAACTGGAGCAAAAATCGAAAAGCTTCGTAACCGAGAGCTGCGTTTGATTGAAATTTTTTTTTCATCACCAGAAAAAATCTTTTCTAAAAATCATCTAATGGATCGTTTATTTTCGTTTTCTGAAGATATATCAGAGAATGCTATCGAGGTATACGTGGGTAGATTAAGAAAAAAACTTGATAATTCTCACGTCAAAATAGAGACAGTCAGAGGGTTAGGTTATCGCTTGATATCTTTAAAATGAGATTGCTTGTTAAAAATGGATCAATTCAGCGTCGCTTGGCTGTACAACTTTCTTTAGTCGCAGGTATACTTTCATTTGGATTATTCATGCTTATCCAAGTTGTAGCAGAAACTGCGGCTGTTGACACGCAAGACAAAATTTTGAGGGCGTCCGCTATATCGATTGCTGACTCTTTATATGCAGAGAATGGAAAGGTCCGTTTAGAATTGCCGTATGCGGCTCTCAGTATGTTAGGTACGATTAGTCAGGATAGGGTCTTTTATCGAGTTTTATTTAAAGAAAAAACCTTGACTGGTTATGATGATTTACCCGTACAGGCAGTTGAAATGCTTGAGAGAAAGAATAAATTTTCTACTTTTCAATATAGGGGAGAAGAAGTCAGATCAGTATTAATAAAGCGATCAATAGCCGTTGATGGTGTTTTTAGTGATGCTATAATTATTGTTGCTCAGACGAGATTGGGTTTAAATGTTATCTCTCAAAAAATCACTCGAACAGCAACAACGATGGGGGTACTATTTTTTTTATTTGGAACTGGATTGAGTGTTTGGGCGGCGCACGTTGCTTTAAACCCTCTTAATCGTATAGCTCAGGCTGTCACTCAGCGTGGCCCAAAAGATTTACGACCTGTTACCGGAAATAGCCCTAGTGAGCTTAAACCACTTGTTGATGCTTTGAACTCATTTATTCTACGGTTAAAGTCTTCGGCTCTTAGGACGGAGGACTTTATTTCTGAGGCAGCTCATAGGGTGCGAACGCCTCTAGCAACTGTAAGAACGCAGGCTGAGGTTATTCACCGAAGTTTAGATAAATCAAAGAATAAAACAGCTCTTCGTGATATGATACGAGCTCTTGATGAAAGTTCTAGATCTGCAGGGCAATTGTTGGATCATGCAATGGTTAATTTTAGATCGGACCAATTTTCTCCAAGTGAAATTAATTTACTTGATATTCTTAAAGAAGTTTGTAACCGATTGTCTCCATTAGCAGGTCTTAAAGACATTACCATTAATAATGAATTCCAAGAGGATAACTGTTTGTTTCGTGGTGATGCTATTCTTTTACATAATGCAATCAGAAATATTCTTGATAATGCTATCAAGTACTCACCAGACGATAGCATTATTACTGTTAAATGTCATTGGAGTAAAAAAATTATAGTTTCTTTTGAGGATGCGGGGCGTGGCTTTTCTGGCAATGAATACACTAAAAGATTTACTCGGGGTACGAACGTTGGTGATGTGATTGGTTCGGGATTGGGTTTAACAATTGCAAACGAAGTAGCTATTGTTCATGGTGGATTTGTATTAATATCTAAAAATAAAAAAGGAGTTGGTTCGTGCGTTTCGCTTATTTTACCTACCTTTTAGCAGCATTTGTTTTCTTAAAATCGTTCGCATTGGCCTTTGAGATCGAAGATAATAAATATTACGAGGTAGAGAAAAATGAACAGATTTTAAGAATTATATCAACTGCTGATATTGAAGCTTTTGAGCCCATTATTCTGGCATTTCAAAAAGAATTTCAAACGATAGCAATTGATTATGTTGTGGCCAGCAGCTCTCAAACGATGGAAGCCATATACAACGAAAACGGAAAATTTGATTTAGTGATATCTTCGGCTATGGATTTACAAACTAAATTAGCGAACGATGGTCTGGCTCAAACGTATAAATCACTTGAGACCGAAAAATTGCCTATTTGGGCTCAGTGGCGAAATCAAGTATATGGGTTTACTCATGAACCTGCTGTTATGGTGATTTCTAAAAAAGAATATGGAAATTTACCACTTCCAAAGACACGTGACCAATTCGTTGAGCTGTTGAGACGAAATTCTGAAAAATTTATAGGAAGGATTGGAACTTATGATGTTTCCCAATCTGGTTTAGGCTATCTATTTGCAACTCAAGACTCTCGAAATACTGATTCTTTTTGGCGATTAATTGAAATGATTGGTCGTTTAGATGTTGAATTATATTGTTGTTCAGGTAGCATGATCGAAGATGTTTCAAGCGGCCGTTTGGTTTTAGCATATAACGTTTTAGGGAGTTATGCTGAGAATAGTTTAAAAAAGTTTCCAGGCTTGAAGATTATCTCATTTGATGACTTTTCAACAATTATGATGCGAACCGCATTAATTCCCATGGCTGCTAAAAGACCAGACTTGTCTGGAAAAATGATTGATTTTTTACTACAATTACATTCTAAACCGGATTTAGTAGCACTGTCTGGATTACAACCAATAACTAGACATAATCTTTTGGATGATAAGAGAACTCGCCCAATTCGTTTAGGACCTGGCCTATTGGTTTTTTTGGATAAGTTAAGAAAAGAGAATTTTCTTCGTAATTGGGAGAGCTCTATAAGTCAGGAATAGCATTAGTTTTCTTTTTTATATATGCTTCTACTAATGTCACGGTATTATTGTCCAAGCGTAGCCCTAGTTTTGTTCGGCGCCAAAGAAAATCATCAGAGCAACTAACCCACTCATTCTTGATGCCCCAATCAATCTCAAATTCATAGAGACTATGCCCAAAATTGTGTCCAAGGTCGCTTTCTTTTGACTTATTTTTCAACATTTCGGTGGCTTCAGTACCATATAAGCGAACTAGTCGTCTAATTAAGCTTTCATCCAAAAATTTATGAGAATTTTTTATATTTTGTATGATTTTTTCAAAGGCATTTATTTGAAAACCTCCTCCAGGAAGATAACTTTCTGAAGTCCACTTTTTTGTCATGTTTGGAAAAATAACAGATATTTTGTCGAGTGCTTCTTCTGCAAGCTTTCGATAGGTAGTAATTTTCCCGCCGTATATATGAAGAACGGGGGATTTTTTGTTATTTTTATCAAAATCGAGAAAGTAATCCCTAGAAACTGCTGATTCTGATTTTGAACCATCATCATACAGTGGTCGAATTCCAGAAAATGACCAGACAATGTCCTTTTTTGTGACGGGCTTTTGAAAATATTCATTTACAAAATTTAATAAATACTGAGTTTCCTCAAGCGAACACTGAGGCTTTTCTGAAATATCTTCGTGTGCTACATCAGTTGTTCCAATTAACGTGTAGTCAGTTTCATAAGGTATAGCAAAGACTATACGCCCATCTTGACCTTGAAGAAAATAGCTTTTCTCATGATTAAACAGTTTTTTTGTTACTATATGGCTTCCTTTAACTAATCGAGCGGACCAAGATGATTTACTTTTGGTTGTATTTAAAAGTATCGTTTCGACCCAAGGTCCGCCCGCGTTAATTAAGAGCTTACATTTAAATTTGGTTATTTTACGAGTTCTTTGATTTTCAACTGTGACATTCCAACCCTCGTTAATCTTTCTTGCTTCTATAACTTTATGATTTGGCATTATTTTGGCCCCAGATGCCTCAGCATCGCGAGCATTAAGAATTACAAGACGGGAGTCCTCCACCCAACAATCTGAATATTCAAAGCCTTTCAAAAACTTATGTTTTAGCGGTTCACCGGAGGGATCAGACTTAAGGTTGATTGTTTTTGAGGGAGGTAGTATTTTTCTTTGTCCCAAATTATCATAAAGAAGGAGTCCAAGTCTTATCAACCAGGCAGGTCGTTTGCCTTTATTCCAGGGCATTATCTTTGATAAAAGTTTTGAAGCTGGAGTGCTTGACTCAAATCTTATTTTATCGTGGTAAGGAAGAACAAATTTCATTGGCCAGCTTATATGCGGCATTGAAGTAAGTAGAATTTCTCTCTCTTTGAGAGATTCTTTTACTAAATTAAACTCAAAGTATTCGAGATAGCGTAGCCCGCCATGAAAAAGTTTAGTTGATGATGAGGATGTTGCGCCTCCTAGGTCACCCATATCTGCTAAGCATACATCGAGGCCTCTACCTGAAGCATCGCGAGCAATACCAGCGCCATTTACGCCACCACCAATAATAAATATATCAAAGTTATTTTTTTTTGACTCGATCATATTTTTTTAGATCCTATGAAGCTATTGTCGTTTGTACTATTCTTTGACAGGAATTCATGCAATAATTAAGTATGTTTGTTGATTGGTGTATCTCACAATTTTTAGTTAAATAGTTTGAATATGATTTGTTAAATCGGTTTTTAATAAAGCCATTGATAGTCCTTTTTACAATAAGTAATATAACCTAATTCAAGATATTAATAATCTTCCAAGTTTAAATTCGTGGGAGCCGCCAGTTTGGGTATATACCTGAATCTGAACAGTATTTTTTTGTATCATAACCAGAGAACAGTCCATCTTGAGTAACGAGCACAGTCTGCCAGCCACGAGTTGCTGCCCCTAGAATATCTGTATGTAGAGTATCACCGCACATAACAATCTTATTATTGGGTATGCCTGGAAGAGACGCCTCAACTAAATTATAGACTTCAGGAAATGGTTTACCAAAGAAGCGAACATTCGTTACACCAGTATCCACAAGAAGATGTCCAAAATGGCCTGGTTCTATGGAAAACCCGTTGTCTCGTGGTGCAACTAGATCTGGGTTTGCAATTACTACTGGACGGTCATTTTTTAACAAGGAATCCTTTAGTAATTGTTGTTTGGATTCACTCCAATTTGACGAGGATAAAAATAAAAATCCGTCTACTCTATCATAATCATAAGGGTTCTTTCCTAAACGTAGATAATTGACATAAATATCTTTTAAATAATCTTCATTTGACGCAATCACGCCCCATAAGCCTAATGTTAAAGTTTGGATCGCTGCATCCCTACTGGTGATAATTTCACTTTCTTTAATTTCAATACCAAGTTTTGAAAATTTAGTAACTGCGCCAGAACGCTCATAGCTTGCGGCATTTGTCAAAATACGAACTTCACACCCTAATGCCCGTAATTCGCGGAGTCTTAGATCAGCTCCTGTGATCAATGTATTCCCAATATTCAAAACACCGAATGCATCAAAGATAAATGCTTCTGCATTTTTTACTATCTCTGTTAAGTCACTTATATCGCGCATATTCTTCAAAATTTGGGCTTGGGGCATGCGTGATCTTATTTCTTCATAACGCTTAAAAATCTCAGGTGTAGTTAGCATGTTTGAAGATTACCTTTGTGACATCGGTTGCCGTGATGCCTTTAAAAATATTTTAACTTACCATTTTGACATTTACAATTAGCAAATATTGACAAAAAATCAACAATAAAACAACGAAACAACATTTTAACACTATATATTTAGCGCCTATTTTTCATTATTTATGTTATTGATCGGAAAAAAGAAAAATATGTTGCTTTGTTGTTTTTGTAAAGATACTATTTTAGGTTATTAGTAAAAGAAATTTATATTGACTAAAAAACAAAAAAGGCGAGATCGTATTATAGCAATGGTGCTCGAGCGTGGGGTGGTTTCTGTGGACGCGCTCGCTGATGCTTTGTGTGTTTCGACCCAAACGATTCGTCGTGATATTGACAAGTTATGTGAAGGTGACACTCTTCGTCGAAAGCATGGGCGGGTTGAATTGGATGAAGAGTATTTGAATACACCATTTGATCAACGAGCTGGAACGAACCTAGCTGGAAAGCGTGATATTGGTGAAGTTGCTGCGTCTCTCGTTCCGGACGGATCAACAATATTTATATCAATTGGATCAACACCATTGAGTGTCGCGCGTGCTTTGCGTCGCCGTAAAGGGCTTACAGTCATTACAAATAACATGAGTGCTGCAATGGCGCTAAGCGATGAGGTCACGAATCGTATCATTTTACCTGGAGGTGAGGTGCGGTTACCAGATCGTGATATCCTGGGAGATGAAGTTTTGGGGTTTTTTGGAAAGTATAGGGCAGAATTTGGGATTTTTAGTGTTGCAGGTGTTGCGAATGATGGAAGTCTTTTGGAATTCCACTCAGCTGAAGTGCGCATTCGAAAAAGAATCAGGGAAAATGCACAAATCTCAATGTTAGTTTTGGATCAGACAAAATTTGGGCGACGTGCCCCGGCTGTCGGCGAAAACATTCAAGATGTTGATCATATAATTCTAGATCAAATGCCTAATAAATTTTTTTTTCCTGTCTTAGAAAATCTTGGCGATAAGTTAATTTTAGCGGAAAGGGATACTGATGTCGTTTGAGCCTTTTGTTGTTATCAGAAACATTGCTAAACGTTGTAATGGACAACTAGGTGTTGAAAATATCTTGCTTGAAATAGAAGAGGGATCTTTACATGCATGAAGTTTTAAAATCTAAACTATGGAACACTCACAATTGATTTTATTTTTATTGCATATCGCAGGCGCTGCAGCCCTCCTAATATGGTCTGTTCGATTGGTAAGGACAGGAGTTGAGCGTGCATTTTCTAATCATCTACGCCGATGGCTTCGTAGATCAAGTAATAATTGTTTGTTGGCAACGGGGACTGGTACTCTATCAGCTATGTTGTTGCAAAGTTCTACCGCGGTGGCAATTATGGTTTCCAATTTTGTTACTGGCGGGAACATTGTACCGGTTGTTGGCATTGCCATTTTACTCGGAGCTGATGTTGGTTCTGCTCTTGTAGTACAAGTTTTAGTTGTGCGGCAAACATTTATAGTTCCATTATTTTTGCTTTTGGGTGTGTGCTTGTTTTTGCGAGGTCACCAGCGGAGAATTAGACATTCTGGACGAATTTTTATTGGTCTTGCTCTTATCTTTGTTTCGCTTGAAATGGTTCGTACGGCTACTGCTCCTTTGATGGGCGATCCAGCAACTGCAGCTGTTATGAGGTATCTGGGACAGGACATGCTGACAGCGTTTGTGATAGGAGCCCTTTTTGCTTTGCTCGTGCATTCTAGCGTTGGCGCGATTTTGCTTTTTATAACCTTGGTTTCACAAGGCCTAATGCCACAATCAGCTGCTATTGCAATGGTTCTAGGCGCAAATCTGGGCGGAGCAATGATTGCTTACATGTTAACTTTTTCAGCCTCGAGCGGAGCACGGCAAGTGATATTAGCTAATGTTGTTTTGCGTGGAGGCGCCGCTAGTTTGACGTTATTTTTAATTACTTTACTAGATCTATCTCTTACATCGATTGGTACTACAGAAGCGGGCCAAGTAATTAATTTGCATTTGTTATTTAATATTGGATTAACACTTGTTGCTCTCCCATTTATTGGAACTGTTTTAAAATTAGTCCAATTATTCATAAAGGTCCGTTTGGAAGGAGGTTCTAATCTTGAACGGATGAGTGCTTTAAATTCTACATTGTTAGCAACGCCTGATCGTGCTTTGGCTTGTGCTTCACGAGAGTTAATGCATATTGGAGAAAAAATCGAAGTTATGTTGCGTTCGGTTGGCAAGCTTTATGATAATTGGGATGAAAAAAATGCAGAGATAATTATTGCCAATGACATTCAAGTACGAAAAACTAATTTTCAAATAAAACTTTATTTGGCTAAATTAAACAGAAATGACTTGGAAGAGGATGTAAGTAAGAAATCTATTGAATTGTCTGCCGTTGCGGTAGACCTTGATTCAGCATCTGATATAATTGCTCGAAATATGGTGGAGCTTGCCAAACGACTTGATGCTGACGCAGTCAAATTTTCAGTTGCGGGTCAAAAGGAAATTTCAGATTTTCATGATAGGGTCCTAGCAAACGTGCAATTGGCACTTCAAGTGATGATGACACAAAGTCCAAATGAAGCAAGAGAACTTGTGGCCGAAAAAGAAGACATTCGCGTTTTTGAGCAGAAATTACACAAAAAGCATCTTAACCGTTTGCGTGACGATTTAGCCGAAAGTATTGCCACCAGCAATATTCACCAAGAAACTTTGCGGGCTTTAAAACAAATTAACACGTCATTTTCTAAAATTGCACACCCAATACTTTCGGAATCCGGGGATCTCTTGGAAAGCCGTTTGGCTAGTTCAACAAAAGAGCCATCCTGATAAAAAAATAATAAATAGTTAGTTTGTTTTCACCATAATTAAATTTCCTAATAATACTAAGCCTACTCCAACAAAAGCTAATGGTGTCCATACGTAATTTTCAAAAACAGTTGAGATAAGTAGAGCAAAAATTGGAAAAACAACAGTCGCATACCCTACACGACCAGGTCCTATTCGACCTAATAAAGTTAAGTAACAAGTAAAGGTAAGAACTGTAGAAATTACTGAAAGCCATATAAGGCCAAAAAGGTAAGAGGGTTAAAAAGATATTTTAAAAGGGTGTTTTAAAACTAGAGCGTAAACTACAAGGATCAGGCAACCGTAAAGCATTCCCCAACTATTTGCACTCATTACGGGGATGCTCTGGTTTTGGAGTGATCTTGAAACTAGATTTCCGGAGCAAAAAGAAATAGTTCCGATGATACATAATATTAGGCTTTGTAATGCTAATTTTGAAATCCTGAGTTCAGGAATAAAAATTAACGTAATGCCAAAAAAGCCGATTGCAGAGGCCAAAAGTTGCGAATAATTTGGTCTTGATTGCGTTATTATAGCAACCATAAAAATGTTAATTATTGAAGTCATTGACCAAATTACCGCAAGTAGACCAGATGCTATGTTTTCACTTGCATAATAAAATAATGTGAAGTTTGTACTAAACATAAAAAATCCCATCAAAGCCATCTTAAGATGAATTTTTAATGGAAATATTAAACTTAATTTTTGGAACTTTGAAATTATGAAACATAGGCTTGTAGCTATTAGGAATCTCCAAAGAATAGATAATTCAGGATCTACAGGTCCTACTTGACCTTTTACAGGGAGCCAACTTGTTGACCAACCAAAAATAACAAGACTGTAAAGAAGATAATCTGTTCGTTTCATTATTAGGACATCTACAGACCAAAGTCCTGAAACACAATCTGAATTTGAATTTTGGGCAAGTATCTTGCTTTAATTAGGGTGCCACCAGTTGCCATTTAGAACTACTCCTCGAGCAGTAATTTTTTCGGCACCGATTAGTTTTTTATCCTCAACATCAAAAAATTTAAATTGCCCCTTTTCAATTTCTAAAATTGAAACGTCAGCGATTGAACCCAATTTTAAGTTTCCAATTTCTGGTTTATTTAACGCTAAGGAAGCATTTAGGGTGCATGATTTAATAACATCATAAAAAGGCATTCCTAGATT
>JAQWUC010000026.1 GCA_029242355.1 Paracoccaceae bacterium
CCTACTTAATTAAAAGTATTATAGCACATAGTAAAAGCGCACTATAAACACCTGCAACTATATCGTCTAACATGACCCCAAGTCCTGAATTAATTTTGTCAGCCCAGTTTACTGGACATGGTTTAAATATGTCAAATGCTCTGAATAAAATAAATGCAATCAACCAATTATAAAAAGTAGAGTATACACTTTCTGAGTTAGATACCCAAATATAAAATGAAATAGGTGTACAAGACAATAACTGACCAACTACTTCATCAATTACTATCTCTTGTGGATCGTGTTGATTTTTTTTTGTTAAAATATAGTTTATGGAAGAGTACCAACCAATTAAAAATATTAGTAATGTTGAAGTTATAAAGAGAGGGAAACTCCCACTTACTTGAAGTAATAATCCAAGAATTAGGCCCGCCAAACTGCCAAAAGTACCCGGTGCAAAAGGTAAAAATCCGATAAAAAAAACAGACACTAAAATTTTATTCATCTTTTGCTATCAAAACTGCTGCCAATGCGGCAATTCCTTCCTCTCTTCCAGTAAATCCAAGCTGTTCTGAGGTTGTTCCTTTAATACTTACTTGAGTAATTTCTATGTCGCAAATGCGAGCGATGTTAGTTTTCATTAATAAAGCGTGATCTTTGATTCTTGGGGCTTCACAAATTAATGTAATATCTATATTTTGGATTGAATATTGACGTTCAGCCATCAAGGAAAGAGCTTTTTTAAGAAAAATTTCTGAATTGGCGCCTTTCCACTTATTATCGGTTGGGGGGAAATGTATGCCGATGTCACCCTCGCTAAGAGCCCCAAAAATAGAATCCGTTAACGCATGCAACGCTACATCGGCATCCGAGTGACCAACTAATTCTTTTTTATTAGGTATTTTTACACCGCATAATGTAATATTATTACCATTTTGGAGCTTATGTACATCAAATCCATTTCCTACCCTAACTTTCATTTACTGTATTCCTTTAAAAAATGCTAAATCTTGTTTAGACGTTATCTTCTTATTTTTGATATCACCGATTACGGTAGTAATTTTTATTCCTGCTTCATGTGCAATCGTGACGTCATCAAGCTTATTTTTTTTAGAATGATTATAAGCAGAGCATATAGTAGGATAGTCGAAGGCTTGAGGAGTTTGCGCGAGCAAAAGATTAGCTCTATTAGGGCCGGGTTTAATATTATAATCATTGCCTTCGCGATCATCTATTTCCCAGATGGCATCAACTATTGGTAAAACAGGTAGTACAGCTTGATTTTTTACCAGTGAATTAAGCAACCGTTCTATCAGTTCAACGGAGATGAAAGGTCTAGCTGCGTCGTGTATGAGAAGTTTTTTTGGCGAATATTTTTTGAGTTCAGTTAAACCGTTCTTCACTGTTTCTGTTCGTTCAGTTCCTCCAAAACAGTGGTTAAGCAACCGTGAAGTATTTAGATGTTTTATACTATCCATATATAATTTAATATCTAAGCGGTTTATTACAACAATTATCGCATCGATCTTTGTGGATTTGAGAAGTGCTTGAATTGTCAAACTTAGCATTCGTTCATTTTGCGATCGTTCATATTGCTTAGGGATCTTACCCCCAGCTCTACGCCCTCTACCAGCAGCAACAATCATTGCAATTGTTTCCATAACTATTCCTTGTTTAGTTTTTTTGTAATAATATTGATAATGCCTAAAAAATAACTTAATTCTATAACATTGCATAAGGATTAATCAACATTGGCGATAAATTTAAATAATCTAACCTTAGATCCCCCTGTTTTTCTCGCTCCTATGGCTGGAGTCACCGATAAACCTTCACGTGATATTGCTAAGTTATTTAGTCCTGGTTTAGTGGTTAGTGAGATGATTGTAAGCAGTGACAATGGTAAGAGCAGTTTTGAAAAAGTTGTAAGAGCAAATTTACTAGGTTCAAAGCACGGTACAGCTAAATGCCCTACAGCCGTTCAAATAGCAGGTCATGAAATTCAGTGGATGAGTTATGCAGCAAAAGTGATTGAGTTTGAAGGTGGAGAGCTCATTGATGTAAACATGGGTTGCCCTGCAAAAAAAATAGTTGGTAAGCTCGCTGGGTCTGCACTAATGAAGGAACCAACGCATGCTTTGAATATGATTGAGTCCATCGTAAACGCTACAAATCTTCCTGTTACTCTGAAAATGCGTTTAGGATGGGATACTGAAAATATGAATGCCCCAAAGATTGCTAAAAGTGCTGAAAACATTGGAGTACAAATGATTACAATTCATGCTAGAACCCGTAATCAATTTTTTAAAGGAAAAGCTATTTGGGAATCAGTTAAGGCTGTAAAAGATACAGTTTCAATACCAGTGATTGTAAATGGCGATATCATAAGTAATGAAAGTGGTAAATCTGCTATTAAGGAGTCCTTTGCAGATGGTATTATGGTTGGGCGTGGAGCAATCGGTCGACCATGGTGCATTAGCGAACTGGCAGAATCGTTGTATAATTATAGACCGAAAAAAAAATCGAATTCTTTGTTAATGAGTGAATTAGTTAACCTTCATTTTGCTAAAACTTTAGACTTTTATGGGAATGAAAATGGTCTCAGAATATTCCGCAAACATTTGGCTAAATACTTAAAAAACTTAGTAATAAGTCCAAGCTGTCGATATTCATTGGTTACTGATGACTCAGTTAAGGCATTAGAACGTAAAATAAAATTTCTTTTTGATAATAGGAAAGTAAACATGACTTATGACCAGTGTCGATAATGAGCTATTCTACGAAGTTTTATGGGATGCAATTCCATACCCCAGCTTTGTAATCTCACGAGACAATAGAATCATAACCGCTAATAGTTCTGCTGAGACTTATTGTCTTAGCTCTATTAAGCAAATCAAATCGAAACCTGTGGGTAATTATTTTGGGGGAAACGGCGTAATACTTAATTCAATAAATCAAGCTCGTGATACCCAGGTATCGGTAACACTTTATAATGTAGAAGTTTTTTGGTTTAGTAAGTCCATCACCACTCATGATGTGATTGCCGCGCCTGTAAATAATAATAATGAAAAGATTCTTTTACTTTTTCATCCTAATGGAATGTCAAAAAAATTAAACCGTAGTTTGTCACATCGATCAGCAGCACGGTCCGTTACTGGCATGGCATCAATGCTTGCGCATGAAATTCGAAATCCTTTAGCTGGAATATCCGGAGCTGCTCAACTTTTAGAATCAAATATTTCTACTGAAGATCAAGAACTCTTAGAGATTATTAAAATTGAGTCGCAGCGTATTGGTGGCCTAGTTGATAAATTTCAGACTTTCGGAGATATCAGACCATTAAAACAAGAACCTGTAAATCTTCATGATATTTTGAGCCAAGCAAAACGAGCCGCCAATGCTGGTTTCGCAAAAAAAATTAAAATTTTTGAAAATTATGATCCTTCTCTTCCTTTAACTAAGGGGGATCCTGATCTTTTACTTCAAGTTGTTCAAAATCTTCTTAAAAATGCAGCTGAAGCTGTTTCTTTGACTTCGGGTCAAATCATAATCGAAACCGCTTTTAAACAAGGTATAAGTCTTAATGTAGGCAATCGTAAAAAAGAGAACCTCCCTTTGCAATTTTCAATAATTGATAATGGCACGGGGGTTCCTAATCAAATTAAGGATGAGATTTTTGACCCTTTTGTTACTACAAAATTTTCTGGATCGGGTTTAGGACTTTCCCTTGTTTCAAAAATTATTTCAGATCATGGTGGTGTAGTGGAATATTCAAGACGTAACAGTCGATCGATATTTTCGGTTCTTATGCCAGTATGGGCAAAATCGTCAACTAAAGGGAATTAGTATATGGAAGGCACAATTATTATTGCAGATGATGATAAGTCAGTAAGAACCGTGCTAGCTCAGGCTTTAACAAGAGCAGGATGTAAGGTTAGATCTACAGGTACTATTAGTACTCTGTGGCACTGGTTAGATGACGGAGAGGGGGATGTTTTGGTTACTGATGTAATGATGCCAGACGGAGACGCCCTTGATATTATTCCAGTTTTAAGAAGAAAAAGACCAAAACTTCCCGTAATTATAATGTCTGCTCAAAATACTGTCATGACTGCAATAAGAGCGAATGAAGCGGGTGCTTACCAGTATTTTCCCAAACCGTTTGATATTAAAGAAGTTATACAAAGCGTCGCTAAAGCTTTAAAAAACTTAAAGATGGCAGCTAATGATCAAGATAAACTTTCAATCAATTTTTCTGTTTCCAATCAACAAACATCGTTACCATTAATTGGAAAGTCAGCTATAATGCAAGACGTGTATCGTATTATGGCAAGACTTATGAGTACTGATCTTAGTGTCTTAATAAGTGGCAGTTCAGGAACTGGTAAAGAATTAGTTGCTACTGCACTACATAAGTTTGGACAACGTAAATCTAAGCCCTTTATTAAGGTAAATATAGCCACGCTACCAGTTGATCAGATTGAAATCGAACTTTTTGGCAAAGAGTCATCACATAATTTAGATAACGAGTTCTTGGGAAAATTTGAACAAGCTGATGGAGGCACTATTTTCCTTGATGAGGTCTCAGACTTGTCCTTAATAACTCAATCAAGATTACTTAATGTTTTACAATCTGGAGAATTTACTAGAGTTGACGGAATTTGTCCCATTAAAGTCGATGTAAGAATTTTATCGTCTACAAATCAAAATTTAAAAGATTTAATAAATGAAGGAAAATTTCGTGAAGATTTGTTTTACCGTTTAAATGTCGTGCCAATACATCTCCCAAATCTAAATCATATGGTTGAGGATATTAACGATTTAGTGAGTCATTTTTTAGACCTAGCTGATCAAGAGGATTTAGGTTTAAAAGAAATTGAGCCTGATGCGCTAAATTTATTAAAAAAACAATACTGGGGCGGGAATGTTCGTGAACTTCAGAATTTTGTAAATAGAATGGTCGTCTTATGTAAAGATCAAGTAATTACATTAATCGACATAAAAAAAGAATTACAAAAGAATTTTTCAACCGATGCGAATTTTCATAATCAAGATATAAAAAACGAAAGGTTCTCTATAGTGGTTGAAAATCATTTGAAACGTTATTTTGATCTTCACGAAACTAATTTACCACCACCGGGACTTTATGATAGGGTCATTAAAGAAATTGAGTTACCGCTTATAGCATTGTCTTTATCGGCAACTCGTGGAAATCAATTGAAAACAGCAAACCTATTAGGAATTAACAGAAATACGCTGAGAAAAAAAATAAAGGAACTTGATATAAATGTATCACGTGGTAGAAAAATGATGTAAGAATACAACATTAAAACATTGCGCCTGGATACTGTCACGACTTTGCAACATAACATTCTCATAATACTATTTTTAAAACTATCGGACTTTCTTCGGAAAAGAACCGTTAAAAATGTTATGACGTTATGTTTTGTTGCTATAGGTCCTCTATTGATGGCATTTACTTTTAATGCGATATCATTCATTGGAGAAGTTAGTCAGCCCAGAATACTGAACATATTATTGCTTATTGATTTAGTCTATGTGTTAATTATTGTTGGGTTAGTTGCACTAAGAATTACTCGTTTAATTTTAGCAAGACGCTCAAAATCAGTTGGTTCTAGACTGCATGTTCGCCTAACAAGTGTTTTTATTTTTATAACTCTTATGCCAACAGTCATTGTTGCGGTTTTTGCTACATTTTCTATAAATTACGGTCTTGAAGGTTGGTTTTCTGATAACGTTCAGCGTGTTGTCAGTAATTCTATGGAATCTGCACAGGCATATGAATTTGAACATAGAAGAGATGTTAGAAGTGATGCGATTAAACTCGCCGGAGTACTTAGTCTCCAAAAGAAAATGAATCCAACAATTGGTGATGGGAATATAAGAAAACTCCTCAGTCAAAATCAACCGTTGTCTATTTCAGAGGCGTTCATTGTAGATTATGCTGGCAATCTACGGTTAAGAGGGGAAAAAAGTTATCTTTTTGATTTTGAAGAGATTAGCGCTGATGATTTAAATTATGCGACTGTGGGTGATGTGGTTATAATTGAAGACTGGCCTAACAATGAATTCAGAGCACTCGTTCAAATCGATGGTTTTGCCAACAGATTGTTGTATGTTTCTCGTAACGTTGATGGTAATATTTTATCATTGTTAGACGAAACACAAGAGAATGTTATACTTTACAATCAAATAGAAAGAGAAAGAGGTCAACTTCTTTTTAGCTTTGGTTTGATTTATCTAGCATTTTCAGTAGTTGTCTTACTATCTGCTGTTTGGTTCGCCCTTTGGTTTGCAGAAAAATTGGCCCGCCCTGTTGGTGAGCTTGCTGGTGCTGCACAAAAAGTAGGATCTGGTGATTTTGAAATTCAAGTTCCTGAGGAAAGCGGAGAGGACGAGATTGCGCTTCTTGGCCAAACTTTTAATAAGATGATTAAAAGAGTTAAAATACAACGAGATAATCTATTAAAGAATAACTCTGAAATTGAAACAAGAAAACGCCTATTTGAAACGGTGATAGGTAACGTGTCTGGTGGTATTATTGGTTTAAATCCAGATGGTAAAATTGAAGTAATTAATCCAGCAGCTGAGAAAATACTACAATTACGAGTAGACCCTTATTCGGAAAAATATTTATCATCTTCGATACCAGAGTTTTTACCTTTGTTTGATCGAGCACGAGTTGTAATGGATGAGCTTGTGCAAGAACAAATTAAAATTATCCGTGAGAATGTGTATGAGGATATTTTACTTAAGATAACAACACGACGTTCTTCGAACGGTTCAATAGAAGGTTTTGTTATCACCTTTGATGATTTGACTGACTTAGTTTCGGCTCAACGTTATGCAGCCTGGGGAGATGTTGCTCAGCGTATCGCACATGAAATTAAAAACCCCTTGACACCAATTAAACTATCCGCTGAGAAATTGAAATTGAAATTTGCAGCATTAGTCGGCTCTGAGAGAAAATCACTAGAAAAATACTCCGATATGATTATTCGTCAGACCGATGGGCTTCGTCGAATGGTTGATGAATTTTCGGAATTTGCAAGAATGCCCCAAGCTAATAAATTATCATTCAATATAGTTGATATACTGGATGAAGTTATATTGTTACAAACGACTGCAAATTCTGATATTAAGATTTTAAAGAACTTTTCTAACAAGCAACTAGTATGTTTTATTGATCCAACTTTGATAAATCAAGTATTTAATAATTTAATTAAAAATGCCATAGAATCTATTAAAACAGCAGTAAAAAAAGGATTATTGGCTAATAAAGCTAATGGATTTGTGAAAGTAGTGGCAACTAGCGCGGAGAAAAATATTTTAATAAAAATTATCGATAATGGCATTGGTTTGCCAAATAAAAAAAATCAGTTGTTTGAACCTTATGTAACTTCTCGAGAGGATGGAGTCGGACTTGGATTAGCTATCGTTAAGAAAATTGTTGAAGAGCATGACGGTTATCTGCATCTTCGAGATGCTGAACAGGTGCATCCTAATAAGCATAAAGGGGCAGTAGCACAGGTTAGCTTACCAATAGTATCTGAACAAGACGGTCAGATCCAACTCTTATAATGTTAGGATTAATTAATTTGTTGAAATTTAGGAAATAAGAAATGAGTTATATTTTAGTTGTTGATGACGAAAAAGATATTCGTGAATTAATTGGAGAAATTCTCGTTGATGATGGACACGATGTTCGGTTAGCGGAAAATTCTGAGCAGGCAATTAAGTTTATAAATGAAACGCCTCCGCAGTTATTAATATTAGATATTTGGCTCAAAGATAGTAAGATGGATGGAATTGAGATACTTAAATCTGTAAAACAAAACAATCCAACAGTTCCAGTTGTTATTATTTCTGGACATGGAAATATAAAAATTGCCGTAGCAGCAGTCAAACAGGGTGCCTATGATTTTATTGAGAAACCTTTCAATATTGATCAATTAATCTTAGTTAAAAATCGTGCTCTTGAAGCTAACAAATTGAGAAATGAACTCGTTATGATGCGAAAGAAAGAACTACTTACTTACGAAATGGTAGGTAAGTCATCATCATTCAAAGTTTTATTATCAAATTTAGATAAAGTTACCCGTTCGAATGGGCGAGTAATGCTGCGGGGACCAGCGGGTTCGGGAAAAGAAATGGCGGCTCGCTATATCTATCTAAACTCTAACAGAGTAAGTGGTCGATTCATTTCCATATCTTGCGCTTCAATAGAGTCAGATCGTATGGAGGAGGTTTTATTTGGAACTGAAGAAGGCGGCCTAATAAAACCAGGCTTATTAGAACAAGCAAATAATGGAGTGCTCTTTTTTGATGAAGTAGCCGATATGCCAAAAGGTACTCAGTCTAAAATTTTGCGCGTTCTAATCGAACAAGTTTTTAATCGAGTTGGAGGAGTGAATAAAGTCAGAGTTGATTTGAGGGTTCTGTCCTCAACAACCAAGGATTTATCAGAAGAGATTGTAAAAGGAAACTTTCGGGAGGAACTTTATCATCGATTAAATGTCGTTCCAATTACCCTTCCATCTCTTGAAGAGCGTCGAGAGGATATAGAACTGCTAGCTCAAAATTTTATAAAATCGTTAAATGAATCTGAAGGATTGCCCATAAGAACTTTATCCAAAGAAGCGATCGTAGGACTTCAAACACTTTCTTGGCCTGGAAATATCAGACAATTAAAAAATACGATAGAAAGAGCATTGATTTTAGGTCCATTGTCGGGAGAAATCAAAGCAAGTGAAATACTTCAAAATGAGGTTGATGGTAGACACAACACTCAAACTTTAGAAAGTACTAAATTTGAGTTTGTTCATTTACCACTTCGCGAAGCTCGAGAAGTATTTGAGCGAGATTACTTGATTACTCAGATTAGACGGTTTAGTGGGAATATTTCTAAGACTGCTCAATTTGTGGGAA
Organism: Paracoccaceae bacterium; assembly: GCA_029242355.1. Classification (GTDB taxonomy): domain Bacteria; phylum Pseudomonadota; class Alphaproteobacteria; order Rhodobacterales; family Rhodobacteraceae; genus JAYZEV01. The sequence continues at coordinate 8,926 of JAQWUC010000026.1, forward strand.
TGGAGAGATCGGCATTACATCGTAAAATTAAAACATTAGATATTAATTCAGATATTAGAGAATGAATGATCTGCAGTTAACGAAATTTTTTAAATTCTTAGTTAGGTGAGAGATGAAACTAATTATATGTGGGGCAGGGCAAGTAGGGTGGCAAATAGCGAAGCATCTTTCATCCGAAAATAACGATATTACTGTAATAGATAAAGATCCAGAACTAGTTCGAAGGTTAACTAACTCACTGGATGTAGCCGGTGTTACTGGCTTGGCATCACATCCTCATATTTTGGAAAGAGCAGGTGCAAAAGATGCTGATATGATTATAGCAGTAACATTTTCTGATGAGGTAAATATGGTTGTTTGTCAGGTTGCTCACTCAGTATTTTCAATACCAAGAAAAATTGCTCGTGTTAGAGAACAGTCATACCTAGCGGTAGATTATTCAGATTTGTATCGAGCCGAACATATGCCGGTTGATTTTATAATTTCGCCAGAAAAAGAGGTTGCAAATGTTGCTATAAAGAGACTTCAAACGCCATCAGCATTTGAAACAAAAAATTTTTTGGATGGATCAGCACAATTATTAGGATTGAAGCTAGCTGATGATTGTGCCGTTTTGGAAACACCGTTGCGTCAACTTTCAGAATTATTTTCTACTCTTGAAGCAATTGTAGTGGGTGTAAGGAGGAACAGAATGCTATTCGTTCCTAAATCTAATGATCAATTATTTGCTGGTGATGAAGTTTATATATTCTGTACAGATGAAGATGTTTTAAGAACATTCGACATTTTTGGAAAAACAGTGACCAGTGGGGAGAGAGTTATTATTATAGGTGGAGGAAACGTTGGTTTAGAAGTAGCTAGCCAACTTGAAAGTAAATTTTCTCACTTTCACGTAAAAATAATTGAAAAAAATCGTGAGAGAGCAGAAAAAATTGCGGATAAGCTTGAAAAAACAATTGTTTTGAATGGTGATGGATTAGATTTAGATCTTCTTGAAGAAGCTAACATTGATAAAATCGATGCTGTATTAGCTCTTACTGATGATGATAAAACGAATATGCTATCATGTACTCGAGCAAAAGAGTCAGGTTGTCCCATCACTATTTCTCTTGTCAACGACCCATCGTTAACATCTTTACTGTCGCCATTAGGGATAGATGGTTTTATTAGCCCGCGAACCACCACGGTGTCATCGATTTTACAACATATTCGACATGGACTTGTGAAATTAGTATATTCAATAGGCGATTCAGAAGCTGAAGTTATTGAGGCCCAGATTCTTGGAACATCATCATTAGTTGGGAAGTCCGTAAGGGATATTAAATTGCCTAAGAACTCCATTTTAGGTGCAATTAGGATAGATGGCACGACATCAATACCAAACGGAGATACTAAACTTCAAGAGGGTACGGTAGTAACAATTTTTGCTCTTTCTGAAGATATTCCTGAGATAGAAAGTATGCTTCAGGTTGGTATAGATTTCTTTTAGAGGTAGGTAAGAAACCCCTTCAGATTTTCTTTTATTATATTAGTATTGATGCTATAAAGAACAAGCAGTAGTAAAATCAAAACGTCGATTAGGCGAGTTGGGCAAAATAAATAGACAGAGGTTTAAAAATGGGTGGCGAAAAAAACAATCTTCAAGATACATTTCTTAATAATGTTAGGAAAGAAAAAAACCCTGTCACTGTTTTTTTAGTGAACGGGGTGAAACTTCAGGGAGTTATAACCTGGTTTGACAATTTTTGTGTACTACTTCGCCGAGACGGAGCTGCTCAGCTCGTTTATAAACATGCAATATCTACTATTATGCCTACGCAACCGCTCAAAATGTATGATGGTGAAGCGGATAACTAGATTCTTTAAATGCTAACTTTAGTTGTATGTCCAATATTAGTTGGTAAAGATATTTTTTTTAAGCAGTCAAAATATAGTGAAATTGAAGAATTTTCCGAATTGTCAAAAGCTATAGAGTCAATTGTAGTTCACTCAGTGGTAAGTTTGAAAATTAACAAAATTAATGTAAGCTCATTTTTTGGAAAAGGAAAAATAAGCGAGTTCAAATCTATTATTGACGAATGTCAGATAAAATTACTTTTAACAAATTGCAAGCTTTCTCCAATTCAACAAAGGAATCTAGAAAAAGTTTTGCAGTTAAAGGTCTTAGATAGAACCGGATTAATTTTAGAAATATTTGGCGATAGGGCGCAAACTAAAGAAGGAGTTCTTCAAGTTGATCTTGCTCATTTAGAGTACCAAAAAACTCGTTTGGTAAGAAGTTGGACTCACCTTGAGCGCCAGAGAGGTGGAATCGGGTTTATGGGCGGCCCGGGGGAAACCCAAATAGAATCTGATCGGCGAGCAATTAATGAAAAAATAGTAAGAATAAAAAAATCATTAGATAAAGTGATTGTAACAAGGCGTTTACAAAGAGTTCACAGGAGGAAAAAAAATATCCCTGTAATCGCGTTAGTGGGGTACACTAATACAGGGAAATCTACAATTTTTAATTATCTTACAAAGGCCAATGTCTTTGAGAAGGATATGCTATTCGCTACCTTAGATCCTAAAATGAGACTTTTAAAGTTGCCTGGATCTGAAAAAGTAATTTTGTTAGATACTGTTGGTTTCATTTCCGATCTTCCGACTCATTTGATCTCTGCTTTTAGGGGTACTTTAGAAGAAGTTATTAACGCCGATATTATTTTACATGTAAGAGATGTTTCCCATAAAGAAAATAGAAGACAAGTACATGATGTAGAAAATACTCTTAATAAACTGAATTGGAACAATAAAAAACGCCCTCCCACCATCGAAGTTTATAACAAGATTGACAAATTGGATTTCAATGCGGCTGTTGGAATAGCTGACATAAAAGGGAATACCCAAAACGCAGTTTTTTTATCGGCAAAACAGGGTGATGGATTCGAGTGTTTACATAAAAAAATAAAAAAATTGTTGCGGAGTGGCGATACTACGGAAGAAATTTTTGTAAAGTTTTGCGATCAAAAACTTAGGGCATGGTTGTTTGAAAAAACAATTGTTAATGATGAAAAAATTCTTAAAAAAGGTTTCTTAATTAAAGTTTCTTGGTCTAAAGATCAAAGATTGCAGTTTCGTAATTTAATTTAAGTGTTAGAATAACTTAAACTTCATCCGATCATGTAAATTACATTATTTTTTTGTAAGAATTTGTTTTTCTCGGTACTGTCAAACTTTTTAAAATTATAAATGTGAATCGATGAGAAAGTTTAATCCAAATATTTGATTACTTTATCTAGATTACTTAACTATTTTGATTTACTCTTTTTTTTAAATTAATTCCTCATGGAAAATGTTTTAGTGAAGTTAGGAATATAATAAAAAAGGTTTATTAATTTGTTGATTCGAACTTTTGTAACAAATGACTTGAAGCTTTATTCAGTCAATATTTGTTTAAATTATTCTGAGCGTTTAATCAGAAAAAAGTATTTCCTCAAAATTGTTTTTGGAAAATTGTTATTTTTTCTTTCTGCATGTAATGAATCTCGGATTGAAGGTTCAAATAATAATGATAATTTAGTTGGAACTAGCGACTCAGACATTCTTTTAGGATTTGAAGGTGAGGACACTTTTAAAGCTGGAACTGGAAATGATATTTTTGATGGTGGAGAAGACATTGACACCGTAAATTACTCAGATGTAAGCTCCAGCATCAATGTAAATTTAAGTTTAGAATCTGAACAAGCGACAGTAGGTGTCTACACTGATACATTAATCAACATAGAAAATATTATTGGCTCAAGTTTTAATGATATTATTAAAGATAGTCAGGCAGACAATAAATTCACAGGTGGTTTTGGAGATGACACTTTTGAAATAACAGCTGGTTATAATACTATTATGGATCTCCATACCGGTGATATTATTACTGTGGGCGAAGGTGCTACTATTAATGCTTTAGTAGATAGAGAATTTATTGCAACTAGTGAGACTATAAACTATGGAACTTTTAAATTAGTCGCCTCAAATAATGGAGCTCAAATTGATATGAGCAGTACGTTAGCCGGGGATTATATTTTAATTGGAGGCTCAGGCAATGATTTATTAGTTGGTGGACCCCAAGACGATATTTTAACTGGAGGAGAGGGCTCCGATACATTTGTTGTTAACGCTGGAAATGATTATATTTCAGATCTTAGTTCTGGTGATGCTTTGCAAGTTTCATCTGATTCCACTGTAACGGCATTTAATATTGTTAATTTTGTAGCGAATGATTTGACTGAAAGCTTTGGAAGCGTGACCCTCATAGCTCAAAAAGAAGGTGCGGTCATAGATCTCAGGCTTGCGAAGGCTGGCGAATACGTTCTTGTCGGGAATTCGGGAGATGACTCTCTAACAGGGGGACCCGGCAATGATATTTTAACTGGTGACAGCTCATCAGTAGAAGCTTTCACAGAAAAGTTTTCTGCATTAGTTTTTGACAATGGCAATGACATTTTTAATATTTCATCAGGCGTCGACCTCATATCTGATTTGTCCAGTGGTGATAATTTCGTTGTATCTTCAGGGGCTACAGTTAACGCTACAAATATTTCTAATTTCATCGCAACTAGCTCAACTTCAAATAGTGGTACTGCAAATTTAACTGCAGGAAATAGTGGTTC
>JAQWUC010000027.1 GCA_029242355.1 Paracoccaceae bacterium
ATAGTTTCGGAGATCTTATTAAAAACTTCAAGTGCTTTACTTTGAAATTTTAATATATCCTTTCCTTCAAGCTCTTTTTGGATTTTATCTCTTCTTGCCATACTATCTTCAATTTGAAATGCTGATGCAACGACAAACCATAAGTAGGCGTCCTTATATTGTGGATCTTCGGGTACTTTTAAAAAATAATCACCCATTTGATAAATAGCACCTTTATCCCCCGCATAAGCCCTCGATTGGATGTAATCTCTAACTTCCGTTCGAATGGTTTTTAAATCAGGACCTGGCATTATATCTTTAATCTCATCAACTAATTGATCTGCAGCTTCAATATTTCCAAGCAATGCTAACCATCCCCATTTTAAAGATTCCTTATAATTTTGTGGCCGACCTCGACCTGACTTCAGTAAAAGAGCAATATTATATTGTGCATCAGCTTCGTTGTCCTCAGCCAAAATCTCAAAAATATCAATTGCCTCTAGATAACCTCCATCTTTCACAGCCTGCGTAGCTTTCTCAAACATCATATCACTCTCAGAGAAATCTGTTGCATTACTAAAATTGGCAAGTAAACAAATAATAATGATTATTCTGAAAATGGAGCGCATCAAATTAACGACCTGCCATCATGACTAATTGCAAATATAAAACGCGCAGGCGAAATTTTGAATTTTCTTTTCGTTCATAAACTACAATTCTTGGTCGGTCTGAATCAGCTTTTTGAAATTCAATAGACATTGTATCGGGCAAGAAAACTCCACCCTTCTCAAGAGTTGCCTGAGGATCTTTAGAAAAGCTACGATGAAAGACAGGATCAATCCAGACCCGTGCAAGCACCTTACCTAGTATATCCGGTAATAGGCTTCTAACATCTTCTCGCGTTTCAAAATGTATATTACCAGACACTAATTCAAAGTGTTTAACTTTAGAATTTTTCTCTTTTAGAGCTAGAGGTTGTCGTTTTGGTACTGGAATTAACGCATTTTTTGAATTACTAGCCATTTTGAACTCACTAAAATTTATAATTTTACGGTTACTGTCGATCGATAACATCCTCTAATCTATATTTCTAGACATATTTGTAAAGTAATTATCAAAACGGCAAAATAAGAAAAAGTTTAATAAAAAAAGGACTTTGGCACAAATTATGTATCATCCACTGTCAAAAGATGGAGAAAAACATGTTTTCAATCATTCGTAGTGGCCTTGATACCGCAAACAAAGAAATATCCGTGGTGTCCAATAATATCGCTAATGCTAATTCTACTGGATTTAAAAAAAGTAGGGCTGATTTTGAAGAAGTTTTCTCCAGAATTGATGAACAACGGAATGCATCCATAACAGGAATGGGATCACGATCAGAAGATCCAAAAAGATTGCACTCTCAAGGTTCTCTAAAGCAAACTGGAGGAGCTCTTGATTTAGCAATAAGTGGTATAGGATTATTTGTCTTAGGTAGTCCAGGCGCCGATATACTCAACTCTTACACACGTGATGGGTCATTTCAATTAGATAGGTCACAAACCATAGTAACAACTGATGGCTCTCCTCTTCTCGGCGCAAATAATGAACCAATCACAGTTCCATTTTCTATACAAAACCAAGACGGCTCAACAGAATATTTATCTGAAGTCAAAGTGGCCGCGAATGGTCGCATAAAAGCCTCCTATGCTAAAACTAAAGACGTTGACATAGGGCAGTTTTTACTTGCAAAATTTGATGATGAAAGCGCGCTCAGGTCAATTGGAAACAATCGTTATATTGCCACAGATAGATCAGGTGATGCTTTAACTGGCGTCGCCATGACTGGAGGATTCGGCGAGGTCCAAGCTGGAAGTTTAGAAATGTCAAATGTTGATATTACTGACGAACTTGTTTCCCTTATAAGAGCACAGCAATCATTTAATGGTGCGGCTCGTATCATGCAAGCCGAAATAGAAATTGCTAACAGGTTCACAAGTTAATATTAGGTAAGCGGCATTATCCATGAGACGTCTACTATTTTGAGACTTTTTTCTTCAGATAGCAATAGATCTCCGACAGAGCTTATAACAAGCTCCTGATCCAAAATTATTACTGAAGTTATAGGTCTCGGAAACGGTCCCCGAAAATAATTTATAAGTTTGTCAAAGTTATTCTTTTGAAGAAAAATTTCTCCATTCATTATAGGTCTATCAATAGAAATTTTTAGCCACCCGACGGACCCAACAAATCCGTCGTTGACGGGTTTTACCTGAATATTACAATTTCCCCTAGCAATACTCATCAATGAAAACGATAAATTTAATTCCTCGAGATGGTTAGCACCATGAATCTGTACTTCGGCTGTTTGCAAAGACATCTGAATAGCTCTAGTATGCTGAACATCATTTGACAAAATACAATCCCTAGAGCTCTTCTTTCTTGATTAAATCTCTTAATTTACCGATCGCCGCTTTTTTTATTTGTGACACGCGTCCTGTAGTGACGTTTAAAACTTCAGCAATTTCATAAATGTTAAGCTCTTCAACGTAGTAAAGCTGGATTACCATTAGCTCTTTTTCCGGTAACTTACCCAAAACAGTTCGAAGTGTTTTCTTTAATTGGGCGGTCTCTATTTTTTTTTCAGCACCATCTTCATCTAGAACAAAAAACATTGAATATTCATCGTAAACCGCATCTAGGGACTGATGCACATTAGCAGCGAATGCATGTTGCCATTCACTATATTCGGCATCGCTTAACCCTGCAGCAATCGCAACCTCATTTGGCAGTGGTTCTCTAGCTAGGGACTGCCTCAGACTTACTTCAGTGGCTTTTACTTTTTGTTGCATTTGAATTGTCGTTCGACAAAGATTGGAATTCTTACGAAAAAAATCGATAATAGCTCCCCTTATCCTTATTGCAGCGTAGCTTGCGAACGGGACACCTTCTTTTTTAACAAAGTTGTTTGCAGCAACTACAAGACCAGTATATCCTATTTGAATCAAATCCTCTATTTCTAAAGCTCCTCGAACCCTACCATGCAAATGCCAAGCGATCTTTTTAACTAAACCTAGATTCTTTGTTATTAAATCTTCTGTGTTAAGTTCTGTTGCTTGATAATTTTGCGACATGGATAGGTTCCCTTGAGTCAAATTGCACTCTTGTTAAAAAAAGTAATACCAGATGCATTATTATTTGGCGAGGAAAGAAGTTCCTTTGACATAGATTTAAATAGTAAACTCTCTCGACACTTGTTGTCAGCAAGAACCAACGGCTTTCGTTTTACTATTGAAGATCGTAAAGCTCGTGAGTGCGGTAAATATCCAATATATTTTAAGTTTACATCTAGGAATTTGCATGCTGCTTTTTTAAATTTATTGAATGTCTCCTTAGAATGTACTTCATTATCCGCCATATTTATTACTACTGAAAATTCCTTTACGCCTCCTTCGACATGAGCTGCTTTTACCATAGTATACGCATCCATAAAACTTGTAGGTTCACCCACTAAAACTATTACTACTTTGTCTGAGGCATTTACAAATGAAAGCGAACTGTTTGACGCTCCAGCTGGAACATCTATAAAAAATACATCGCATTCATCAGCTAAAGTATCAAAACTTCTAATTAAATTAAATCTGGTGGATTGATCTAAATTTAGCAAATCTAACAAACCATTGCCACCAGATATAAGCTGAAGGCCAAGCGGGCCCTTAGTTATACTATCACGCAACTCAGTTTTTCCCGAAATGGCCTCGCGCACGGTATTAGACGGATTGTACCCCATTAGCAAATGAGCATTTGCTAAGCCAAAATCAGCATCAAGAAATGTAACTCTTGATCCAACCGACGCCATCGTTAAGGCTAAGTTCACGGCTATACTTGTTTTTCCCACACCACCTTTACCGCTAGCGATCGAAATAGAAATAGGCATAATTATTGTCTCCACTTAATAAAGTTTAGCATAAAGTTAACAATTTTCTATAAGATATTGAGTTAATATCTCAGTATTACAGGCAGACAAACCACCTAAAATGGATTTTGAACCAGTCAGGTAATGTATCTTCATCGAATTCAAGAAAAACTCTGACATTTCGCTAGAGGTAAGATCGCATTCATCCAGCTTAGTTAACGTCATTTCAGGCTTTAGACAGCTAAATACCTTTCCCTGTCCGCGTATGAACACACTACTTGAACCACCAGGAATCGCCACAATCGACGAGACATTACTCTCAGTCAAAAAATCGATTACATTTAAAATTGAGTTGACTCCATCATTTGGTTCAAGCGAAACATCAATAAGTATTTTTCCTTTTAAAGAACACAGAGTCTCCATCAAATTATCTGGATTCAAGCGCAATACAGCTTTATTTAATAGTCTGCCATGAGAACGCAGAGAGTCGTCCAAAGGCTCAGCATTATAACCGAGTTTTGCAAGAGTGATAATTTCAGAATCAATTTCCTGTTGACTTGCGCAAATTTTTGCTGCCAGCGTTGTTTTCCCAACCCCAGAAAGTCCATTTATAAAAGTAACTCTCTTTAACTTATTTTCAGAAGGAGAAACAGTTAGACTTTTAGCTAACGCGTTCATAAAAGAGGCTCGCCCGCGTTCAAAACTGAGCCCGTTAAAAGAAGGACTCAGTGCTTTGATAACAGATGTTTTGAAGCCCGCCTGTTCCAACTTAACAAATGAAGACTCTCCAATCTCAACCCCTAGGCCACTCGATCCAGTAATATACATTCCTCCAATTTCTTCCGTTAATTTATTTATATTACGATTTACAATTGATAAATCAGGTCCCGTTACTGGATTTGATAAAATATCAGTTTGGGTTGGGAAAAAACTGATAGGCTGATGCGTAGGTTTCGGCAAAGGAAACTCTGCTACATTACCAAGTTGTTTCTTCATTAAATTTGAAAATTTTTTCTTTGGTTTTTGTGAAAACTTCTTTAACTCGGCTGGATCATTCGTTGCTTCTATTTCAACACCTTCTTTTTTAGAAGTTGTTGATAAAATAAATGCATCAGAACCTAACTTTTTTGACACCTCATCCATCGCAGTTGATGAGTCTCTTGCAGTAATTTTTATGGTTGCCATTTCATTATCTCCATCAATTTCTTGTAATTAGACATCATTACTTATGGTTGCCACGATGTTCACTTTTCTATGCTCGGGAAGTTCCGTGAATGCCAGCACCAATAAATCATCGATATGCTGCCGCGTAATATGAGAAAGCTGCCTTCGAATTTCTGGTGAGACCACTAAAACAGCCTGTTTCCCATCAACACTAAATTTTTGCGTTGTGTCAGAAATACTTTGTAATAATTTTTTTGCTAAACTGCTATCTAGCACTAAACCTTCTTCCCCACTTTGACGAGACATAGTAATGAGCATGTGCTCCAATTCTGAGTCAAAAGTGATAATAGGAAGCGCTTCGTTTAGAGGTGCTACTTGTTGAATTAATAATCCGGCTAATGCTGGCCTAATAGCTTCCGCGGTCTCAACTATTGAGAGGTTTTTTGTTAAAAGACTAGGGAGGACTTCTAAGATTCTTTTTAAATCACTAATTGGAACTCTTTCATTGAGTAACTCTCTCAAAATACCTGTCAAAGTATGGAGTGGAACCAATTTAGGAACAACCGACTGAACAAGATTAGGAGAATTTTGAGCTAGGTTGTCTAGTAATTCTTGCACATCATCCTGCCCAATCAGTTCCCCCGCATGCTTATAAACTACTTGACTTAGATGTGTCGCCATAACAGATTCTGGGTTTACAATTACGTATCCTTTGTTTTCAGCGTCTGATACATTGGCTGGCAGAATCCAAAAGGCATCAAGCCCAAAAGAAGGGTCCTTTACTTCTACCCCTGCAATCTTAACATTACTATCATCTCCAGGAATCGCTAGTTTGCGATCAGGAAAAATTTTATCTTCGCCTACTATAGTTTGACCTATTCGAATTCTATATTGATTTGCCTCTAACGTTAGATCATCCCTAATTCTTACAGCCGGAACTATAAATCCAAGAGTTTTAGAAATCTGTCGTCGAATACCGGTCACTCTAGTAATAAGAGGACCGGCAACATCATCAGCTACCATTTCTACCAATCCATACCCAAGTTGAATCGACACTGGAGAGTAGTCAGTAACATCTTTTAACTGTATACTATGCTGATTTTCTTCATCCGCCTCTTCTGCTGAATTTGCATCATATTCACTTTCATTTAATTCCAATTTTTCTCTTTGCTGAGTAAAATAACCAACGGTTGCAGCGACGAGCGCCGCCCCCAAGAATAATACATTGGGCATTCCTGGAACAAATCCAATTAGGAGAAGTACTCCTGACACTGGCAACCACGCTCTAGATAGACTTACTTGTTTTCCAATATGATCAGCCATATCTCCCGTTGCAGACACACGAGTGACAATGATCGCTGTTGCGATTGCTAGTAATAAAGATGGTATCTGCGCAACCAAACCATCCCCGATAGATAAAACAGTGTAGGTCTCAGCAGCGACTCCGGCAGACAAATCATATTGAGTAATTCCAATTATTAGTCCACCGACTATATTAATTACCAGAATCAGAATTCCAGCGATTGCATCGCCCTTTACGAACTTTGAAGCACCGTCCATAGATCCATAAAAATCTGCTTCTGTAGTTAGTTCTTCACGACGTAATGTTGCTTCCTCTGGCGTTAATATGCCTGCATTGATGTCCGCGTCTATCGCCATTTGTTTTCCTGGCATTGCATCTAAAGTAAATCGGGCTGTGACCTCAGATACTCTTCCAGCACCTTTCGTGATAACTACTAAGTTGATAATAACTAAAATGACAAAAACAAAAATCCCAACTGCAAAATTACCTGCAATGACAAAATTTCCAAAAGCCTCAATTACTTTACCGGCAGCATCGCTTCCAGTATGACCCTGACTTAGCACAACACGGGTTGAAGCTACATTAAGAGCTAATCTCAAGATAGTCGCAATCAAAAGAAGACTGGGGAAACTAGAAAAATCCAGCGGTCTATTGGTATGCATTGCCACCATCAAGATCAACAACGATACAAGAATATTGGAAACAAAGAACAGATCTAAGAGGAATGCTGGCAAAGGAAGTACCATCATAGCAACTATGGCAAGAATGCCTAGAGGAAGAACTCCTCCTTTTAAAAGATCTTTAATATTAAAAGGTGTTGCCTGCGCTACTGAAGAACTCATAATAGTACCTTCTGTTTGTGCATGCCATTCTGTTTGTGCATGACATTGTCAAAGAAATGACGCATACAATAAAAACTTATTTTATCTATCTCAATCAATAGCTTAATGAACATTTGAAACCTTTTTAATAATTAAATAAATAATATCTATAAAATAGAAGGCAAAACTAATGCCAACATGGTTACCTTTCGAAAATAATTTCCAAAAATAATATAATTTTCATGCGTGGCATATATTTTGCAGCTATCTGTGAAATGAATTCAGACCTCACATTGGAGAAAGTAAATGGCGTCCTTCGCAAAAACAATTTCAACCATACTACTCTGTTCGACCATCTTTTCTGGATGCCAAAGCAATTTGTTACAGACCAGTTCATCTAATCAAGGAAATCCAGTTATCGCGCTTGATCCAAAATTAGAAATAATAAGTTCAAGCACTCACAATGCCACGATGTCTGACGTAGCCGCAATCAACGAAACTTTAGACGCTAGTGTTATGGAGATTCCCACCATAAACGCAGTAGGCTATGCCGTAGTTTCATCACAACCAGGTCGATCTGAAAATCAAAAAAGACTTATGGCAATTAGATCTGCGAGGATGGCAGCGATGCGAGAGCTTGCGGAACAAATTCACGGATTAAAAGTGGAAGGTAACACTACAGTTATCGATCTTATGGTTCAGAACGATACTTTTCGAGGTGTTGTTACAGGCACAATAAGGGGCGCTAGGACCGTAAGAATCAATCCAACAGGGTCTGACACTTATGAAGTTGTTTTAGAAATCGATAATGAAATGATTTCAGGTCTTATAAAATCTGCAAGAAAATTTTCCTAATTAATAATACTTAACCCACTTAGAAATATAAAATGATCCTAAAATTAATTAATCGCACTTTTGAGCTTTGTGTAGTCCTACTTGTACTTTTTTGTAAACCCGTCTCAGCTGAACAGATAGTTCAATTTGTTGAAACCACAGGACGTGCAGTCATCAATGATGAAGAGTCAATTAATAATGCTAGACGTAACGCGCTAGAGGACGCCATATTCTTAGCCGTGATGCATGGTGGGGCCAAAATTAATGGCTTTAGCTCTGTTGATAAAGAGACCAATCTAACTGATCATTTTACAGTGAGGCCGGCTGGAAAATTACTTGATTATACAATTCTTGAAGAAATTATTGATGGAGAGCATTACAAAACAACAATTCGGGCAGCAGTTGGGGAATTAAATGCTCCTGAGTGCTCAGCTCGATCTAAAGCAAAAATCACGAAATATGGCGCAAAATTTGATTTTTCTTCAAAAGTTCCAGCGTGGTTGCGACAAATTGCAACCGAAGTCGAGGAAGATCTCGGTCACCTATTACAGGATCACCCTAATGCAACCATTAAGGACGTATCGCCAATTAAATTGCGGATTAGAGAATTAAAAAACGTCGACGCCGCCTTTGACTACACCGCTCTGACTAGAGGGAGAGTACGTATAGGAAGCGGCAATTTTGCATTAGTATCATCAATAACCATGCAGGTAACAAAATCAAAAAAGAATATTGAAACAGAAGAATTTTTAACATTTGACATAAACTCAAAATTGCATTCAGGAGACGATTATTCAGTTGTAGCATCCGCAAATTACGAACTCATTGTTAAACTCAAGAGTCAAACACCTTGGCGATCATTTGATATTTTGGGAAAACGAACTCGCGATCAAATTAAACTTTCGATAAAAAGTGGTCTTGATGAACATATTTTAGAATTAATGGATAAGGTTCAATGCATACCTTTAAGTGCAAAAATTAAACTTCGAGAAAATAGGTTAATCGTAGATCTTGGACAAAGTCACGGCATATCAACAAACAGTTTAGCTGTCTCATCAGGAACAACCACACCCTATTCCATTCTTTATGTTACTGAAGTACTGGCTGACCAGTCAGTCGTTGAACCACTAAACAAATCTCTTGAAGTCAGTTCTCTAATTGGCAAAACAATAAACTTTATGGAGTCATATCAATGATTTTTAAAAACATTTTGCTTGCCAGCTGTTGTATGTTTATTAATTTTTACCCACTCAATATGGCTTGGGCCGAGCCTCTTATTATCTTAGAATATAGTAGTCAAAATCAATTTTCTGTCGGTGACGGAAAGAATGTATTCTCGATTGATCCAAATCATTCCGAAAACTATATTGTCCAAGCTGGAGATAGCTTAAATTCAATTATTAGAAATTTTTATAATGGAAGTGGTTTAGACTGGCGCTTTGTACAATTATCAATAGTAATAGCAAATCAACAATCATTTGCAAAAAACAATCCAAATTTTCTATTTTCAGACTCCAAGCTCTATTTGCCAGGAAAATCTGATATATCAAAGTTACTAATGGGTAAAAAAGTTGGAAGGAAGATGTTAAGCCAAACGAATCCTACTAAACCACAAAACATCTACTTTTTTGGAGGTTAAAATTGCGATCCTTACTGCTTATTATATTTACTTCTTTTTTTTCAAGCATGATCGCCATATCTTATGCAAATGCGTTTAATGGAGCATTAATTCACGATTTAATAGTGGAAAAACTAAATAGTCACAATCTTAATGCTCGACCCGCAATTGATAAGGCACGGAAATTTCCTAGTTGTCCTAATCAAATTTCAGTCAAAAGTATTTTTGGATCTTGGAAAACTGTGCAGGTTAGCTGTCCTGAAACAAATTGGAAAATTGCGGTTCGAACAAACATAATGCAAACTAAATTCACCTTAAATGAAAGCGTAAAAGGCGACAAAAAATCACTGAAATCTTATATCGCACTAAGAGCAAGTTTAAATAAAGGTGAGGTTATCGAAGACAGTCATCTAAAATATTATGCATCAAAAAAAAATATTGGCGGCGGAGTCTTTTATGAAAAAAATCACCTAATCGGCCGAACTTTAAAAAGAGCCCTCTCGGTTGGCACAATCATTAGAGCAAGGCATCTTAATCCCAACTGGGTTATAGAGAAAGGGCAACTCGT
>JAQWUC010000028.1 GCA_029242355.1 Paracoccaceae bacterium
AGTATTAGAAAAATATTTTAAAATTGGACGTGAACGTGCCATTAATATAATGCTCGATGTACATCAAAAAGGTTTAGCCATAGTTGGAGTGTATTCTAATGAAGTAGCGGAAACTAAGGTTACCCAAGTTATGGACTACGCCAAGAAATTTGAACATCCACTCCAGTGTACTATGGAAAAAGAATAATCGAATTAATCTATGGGATCATTTAAAAGACTTCAGTACATCTGTAAAACCTTAGAAACTTATTATACTGAATTAATTAGCCCAAAAGCATCTACACTATTTATAAATTATGTAGAAGCGAGAGATCTTAAAAATATTAACCTTCCCAATATAGGTTATTTAAGCCCATTAAAAAAACAACAATATGAAGCAAAAGAATTAGGCTTTGAAATTCCCAATAATGATAAAAAAAAATATGAAATAGTCATTACATCAATTCCAAAATCTAGGGAAGAAGCATTGGGACAGGTAGCAAGAGCTTACAAGAATACAAAGTTTGGCGGAGTTCTTGTTCTAGAAGGTAATAAACGTAATGGAATAGGAAGCATTATAAAAATATTATCAAAAATAGTTCAAATAGATTACCAAACTTCAAAAGCACATGGTAAAATAGCAATAATAAAAGTAGTATCACGGAGAATAGGCACTTTTTCAACGTGGCTAGACTTTAGCATGCCTTCAAAAAATAAAGATGGTTTTTTTAGCATGCCAGGTTTATTTTCTTATAAAAATATCGACCCTGCTTCTCAATTTTTAAGTTTAAGTTTTAACGACAACCTTAATGGAAACGTAATCGATCTAGGATCAGGTTGGGGATTCCTAAGCTCCAAGTTACTCAAAAACTGTAGAAACGTAAAATCAGTAACCCTTTTAGATCACGATCAAAGAGCCCTTGAGTGCGCTAAAACAAATATAAACAACCCAAAAGCAAAATTTAAATGGGCCGATATAAACGAGACTACGGCTTTAGGAATAAAATTTGATAACGCCATATGCAATCCACCTTTTCATAATAACAAAGGGAAAAACATAGAATTGGGAAAAAGTTTCATCAAAGCTGCTCATAATAATCTCAAGAGCCGAGGGAGTTTGTTACTGGTTGCTAATATTCAACTTCCTTATGAAAATACAATTCGTAATCTCTTTCATAACTTTCAAATTCATTCGGAAAACAAATATTTTAAAATTATCTTAGCAAACAAGCCAAAAAGAAAGTATGATCATGCACTCGTTTAAAACTAAATATTATCAGCTACGTTAGGTTATAACATGGGAATTTCATTGAACGGAAAATGTGCTATCGTAACTGGTGCAGCAAACGGTGTGGGTCTATCTATAGCTAAAATTTTTGTATCTGCAGGGGCAAATGTTGTCTTGTCTGATATGGATGAAGACAACCTTACTCAAGAAACTAATATATTAGCCGAGAAAAACGAGGGCAAAGTCTTAGCGTTTTGTGGAGATTTACGCGAAAAACTTACTATAAAGAACCTGCTCGCTTCAACTATCGACAATTTTGGATCAGTAGATATCTTAATTAATGCAAGCCGCCAAGTTCTTACTTCCGATCCCTTAAATCCGAAGGACGATACTTTCGATCAACTAATTCATCAAAATGTTACTGTGAATTTTAGATTAAGCCAAGCTGTAGCACGTAGGATGATTTCCCAAGTGGAAGATAAAGAGACGGGACAAATCATTGGTAGCATAGTAAACTTGACATCAATTGCTTCGAACCGCACCCAACCAGAAATTCTTTCTTATTCGGTTAGTTCGGCTGGTTTGGATCAATTGACAAGGTCAATGGCCGTGGCACTTGCTCCTAAGGGCATTCGGGTAAATGCTGTGTCACTTGGAAGCGTAATGAGTGCAAGCCTTCGAAATATGATGCGCGAAAATCTAGATCTTAATGATCAAGTTATTGATGCTACTCCTCTTGGTAAAATTGGCGACGCTACAGAAGCTGCAAAAGCTGTGTTGTTCTTAGCCTCCGATCTATCTAGTTTCGTTACAGGTCAAATTCTCGCGGTGGATGGAGGTCGCTCTTTAATTGACCGCATGAATTCAACTGCTTACTAAGTTTTTCTAAAACTCTACTCTTTACTTTCATTAGGCAAAGAGAACAGCGCCTCAGGGTTAATTTCATCTTTATCTTCATTATTAGCGCTCTTCAACGAAAAGTCCTCCAGACCCGCCATATTTGATGGAACTTTGTTATCATTATCCATTAACGAAGTCTCGGTAGAAACAATAGTCTCCACACTTTCACTTTCGCTAGAGGTTTCAGTTCGAGAGATTTTCTTACTTGATTTAGCGACCATAGCGTCAAGTTCCATTTGTTTACAAAGCCCAAGTGCGACTGGATCAACGGGTTGAAAATTAGCCATATTCCAATGGGTTCTCGCCCTAATTGATTGTATAGTTGGTTTAGTTGTCCCAATTAATTTTGAAATTTGTGCATCCGTCAACTCAGGATGAAATTTCACAATCCATGCTATCGCTGCAGGTCTATCCTGTCTTTTTGATAAAGGTGTATAGCGTGGACCTCTTCTTTTTCCTTCTCCAACGGCCGCCGGATTCTTTAGCAACACCAACTCAGCCGACTGGTCATTTTCACACCTTTGAATTTCCTCACGAGTAAGTTGCGTGTTTGAAATTGGGTCCATGCCCCTAATCCCATTCGCCACTTCTCCATCCGCAATGCCATTTACCTCAAGTTCGTGCAAGCCGCAAAATTTAGCTATTTGAGAGAAAGTTAATTTTGTATTATCTATTAACCAAACTGCCGTAGCTTTTTGCATCAAGGGAAGTGCCATATATTTCTCCATTTACAAAGATCGAACTATTCTCCGAAAAGCCGTCTCATTATCGACCAACGGTAATTAGTTTTTTATAAATTCTAATCATATATCATCTATACATACTTAAACAGAAAATTTAAAGGCATTAAAATTGCTTATTTGATTGCTAATTTCATCGTGCAATTTACCATCCCGGAAAGCTCTCCTTAAACTTTTTCATATCAGCATAACTCATTTGAAATTTACTTAAAAAATCTGTCCAAATAAGTGATTTTTTGAATGTGCTTTTAAATCGTTCTATTTCCATGACATCACTAATTCTTCTTTTAACAAAATCTTTGGTTGCCGAAAAATTCTCACTCTCATCTTCAATCCAAAATATCATGACAGCAGAATATACCGACGAAAGTATAAGTCGCTTTGAATACCAATTTAGGTCATTACTTTCATCACCAATTGCAGTCCAAATTATATCAGAAGTACTCCATAAAGCTTTTGTTCCGTCTGATAAGTATAACGGACTCGTTAACAAAGACATACTCCTCTTCACAGCTTCTTTATTTTTTGAAGCTATATCTAGTCGACTATTGATTGCAGATTGAATGCGGTCTCTTATTCGCTGATCCGGCTTGTTAAACTCTGATAAAGCAAATTGCGCTTGAAACTGCTCATCATCTCTTTTATGAAATGCTAAAGCCAAATCAACACCACCTCTTTTAAATATCTGGTAAGCCTTTTGTTCGCTTAATTTTAATTCTAGACATACTTTTTTTAAAGTTTGGTCTGACCACCCGTTAAATACAACATGCTTTAACGCCGCATCGATTACTGCATGCGCCAAATTCTGTTCAGCTTTACCTTTCCTACTATCCATGAAAGTTAATCCCACTTATTTAAATTCTTTTAGTGTAAACTATAGACATAACAATATTTGATTGCTATACCAATTTTTTACGTCAAAGAATTTTTAACTTTGGAGAGATACAACCAGTGCAAGTACAAGTAAGAGACAATAATGTCGATCAAGCATTAAGAGTGCTAAAAAAGAAACTCCAAAGAGAAGGTGTATTTCGGGAAATGAAGCTTAAACAACATTTTGAGAAACCTTCTGTTAAACGTGCCAGAGAGAAAGCGGAAGCTGTACGAAGGGCACGAAAATTAGCGCGCAAGAAAGTTCAAAGAGAAACTGGCGTATAAGATAAGAGCTTTAATTCTTCTAGTATTGTGAAAGTATCTTAGGAATTGAACAGCGCTAAAAATACCAGTACAAAAACTGAAAAAAGTCCTACGTAAATCCCAAACTTTATAAAACCAGAAAACACTCTTTGGTGTTCGGTGATATCCATTTCACCATGTTTATGGTCTAACAAATCTACCTCCTACTTAATACATTACGTAACTATTGCACAAATTCAACACAATGGAAATACAATTCACCGCAATTTAAACACAAGAGCGCCATCTTTTCTAGTAGAACAATCTACAAGATTTCTTGCACGAAAATAATTTATATGGCCAACTGCTTCTGCTAACGCCAAACCATACTCACTCTCATTAATTTCTCTTTTAAAAATAGTTTGAAACAACTCAACAGACGTACAACTTCCTTTTGCTAACTTTTTTTCAATTCGAGACAAAGCAGACGTATGATTATCAATAAGTTGTTTTAATCTTACTGAAAGACCATAAAATGGTGATTTATGTCCTGGTAATACAAAATGGTCACGTTGGGCCATTTTAAGAAATCTATTGCAAGAATTCAACCATGCTCCAACCGTATCTAGCAACGGTTATGTAGGATAAACGCCAAGATTAGATGAAATGCCAGGAATGACTTGGTCTCCAGAAAAAATAAGTGGGTTGTCTATACCCCATAAGGTTACATGATCAGGTGCGTGTCCACTTCCAATCTCAATACGCCATTTTTTCTCAGAAAAATAAATTTCGTCTCCTTGGTTCAAGGCCGTGAAACCAACTGGAAACTCTGAAACTCCATCAGAAAAATTAAAGGGTCGAGCCGCACATTTTTTTTCAAATATCTTTTTATCCATACCAGCTTTGATCCAGAAATCCTTAGATCGAGAGCTTGGCTGATTTTGTTCATCAAAGTATAACATTCTTGCCAAAAGCCAAGATGTTCGTGAGGCAAAAACTTGTACATCGAAATTTTCACAAAACCAACCTAGCAAACCAATATGGTCAGGATGATGATGGGTGATTACAATTTTCTTGACAGGTTTTGTGCTAAAATTATTCTTAATTATTTCTAGCCATGCCGACTTGCACGCCTGAACATTTAACCCTGTATCTATAATAGTCAGATCACTTATACCTTCTAAAACGTACACATTTACATGATCTATTAGCATAGGGAGTCGCATTTGAGCCCAATAAACTCCATCTGATATTTCTTTAAGAGCTCCAGGCATTGGTGGAGAGGTGTACGGAAACTTTATGACTTCACTACGTTGGATCATAATTATATGCCCAACTTAAACTTTAGTACGATATATTGATTTAGTTCCTCTGCATGCCGATTTAAGGGCAGCAAAACTTTCTGGTAAAATATGATCAATATAAAATTGGGCTAACTCAAGCTTCTCTAAATTTTGACTTTTAGCAGCAACCTTCAATAGATAATGAGCACCTAAAATTAGACCGAATGCTTTTAAAAATTGTGTCGCTCCAGCATAGCGCTCATTAATGTTTTGAGTATTTAACATCCAATTGAGACCATTAAGAAGGTGAAGTCTTGCGTTATGAAATTCTTCAATTGACCCTTCTTTCATAGTACCTGCGTGCCGACAAATCTGTTCAGTGTCAATTAACTCCTGAACCAACGCAAACCCTGCTGCACCTCCATCAGACAATTTTCGATTAACTAAGTCCATAGCTTGAATTCCATTTGTCCCTTCATAAATAGCTGTAATTCGTACATCACGATACAATTGAGGGACACCGGAACTTTCTATAAAACCAAGACCTCCGTGCACTTGTATTCCTATATCAGCCACCCGGCATCCGTTTTCAGTGCTAAATGCTTTTGCAATTGGAATCAAAAAAGCAGCTCTATTCATTTGAATTGGACATCCTGATATTTTTGCAAGATCAATCGACATTGCTGTATCAAGACATAGACTGCGCGATACAGATGTTAAAGCCTTCATACTTAAAAGATTTTTCCTCACATCTGCATGGTCAATTATTGCGCCCGTACCATTTTCTATTTGCGATCTTCCTTGCTTTCTATCCTTTGAATGAACGACCGCTTTTTGAAGAGCACGTTCCGCCTGTGACAAACCTTGAACTGCTACCCCTAATCTCGCATTGTTCATCATAGTAAACATCGCACTCATACCATCATTTGGTTTGCCAACCAACCACCCTTTCGCTTTATTATATTCCATAACAGCAGTCGGCGACCCATGGAGTCCCATCTTTTCTTCTATTGCAGTAACTATTAAACTATTGCGTTTACCAATCTTATCATTCAGTGAGGGTAAATATTTAGGAACCAAAAATAATGAAATGCCTCTTGTTCCCTTCTGAGACCCAGGCAGACGAGCTAAAACTAAATGACAAATATTTTCAGTCAAATTATGTTCGCCCCAACTAATATATATCTTTTGACCTGAGATTTCATAGGTTCCATCATCTTTTAAGACTGCACTAGTAGTCAGAGCTCCAACGTCAGAACCTGCATTTTCTTCCGTCAAGTTCATCGTTCCTGACCAACGACCACTAATTAAATTTGGTAAATAACAATTCTTAAGTTCTTCGCTTGCGTGACTCTGCAAGGCTTCAATTTGTCCCTGCGTCATTAACGGGTTTAATGCTAATGATAAACAGGCACTACCTAGCATTTCGTTTACACAACTCCCAATCACAAGAGGTAAGTCCATACCTCCATAATCTTGACTCGCCGACATTCCAACCCAACCGCCCAAAGAGATTTGTTCATATGCTTCAATAAAACCAGGAGGGCATAATACTTGATCTGTTTCTTTCCTTGGGTGGATTTTATCCCCAACTCTATTCAATGGTGCAATGGTTTTTGAGCTGAGTTTAGCCGCTTCATCTAGAATTGTTTTTATAGTACAAAGATCAAGGTTTTCGTATTTATTAAACTTCTGTAATTGTTTAACATTGCAAAGATACTCTAACTGTAAGAGCATTTCATCAACTGGAGCACAATAATCCATAATCCTAACCTTTTATTAAAACTTTTAATTGAGTAAACCATTAATTCGTAATTTTCTTATGTTAGAAAATCTAGTTCGTCACTCTAAAACAAGCAAGTATGACTATGCAAAAAAATATTAATACTGAAATTTTAAATCAAGACATGAAGTCATTAAGGAAGGCTTGCTATTTTTTAAATAAAAATGAATTGGTGTCATTTCCTACTGAAACAGTTTACGGACTAGGTGCCTCTGCAATCTCAAATATTGGAGTAGCAAAAATTTTTTCGGTCAAAGGTCGTCCTAAATACAATCCGCTCATTATTCATATCGCCAACAAACAAGACGCGGATAAATGGGCTCAGGTTCCAAAAGAGGCAGAACTACTTATCGAAAGTTTTTGGCCTGGACCTCTAACATTAGTTTTAAACCGAAAAAAACCGTTTACAGCATTATCTACATTGGTTACAGGAAATCTTGAAACTATAGCCATTCGAGTCCCGCTGCACCCAACAGCAAGAGCCTTAATAAAAGAATTTGGCTCTCCGTTAGCAGCTCCATCAGCAAATATTTCTGGTCGAATTAGTCCTACCCGAGCTAAAGATGTTTTAGTAAACATGGATGGAAAAATTTCGGCTTTAATTAAAGGAGATGATTGTTCTATAGGTTTAGAAAGCACTATAGTTAGTTTCGCAAATAATGAACCAGTTCTGCTTCGGCCCGGGGGATTACCAGAAGAGATAATAGAAGAAAAACTAGGACGGCCACTCTTAAAATCTACTCAAGTTTTATCAAACCAACGTAAAATTATAGCTCCAGGAATGATGGAGTCACATTATGCACCAAACTGTAACCTAAAATTAAACCAAGTGAACTCCCAGACGAACGAGTTGTTCCTTGGTTTCGGAGATATGCCTAAAAACGCTATTGGCTTGAACTTATCTTTGACTAGAAACCTCAAAGAAGCTGCAACCAATTTCTTTGCTACATTAACTGACATTGATACTATGGCTGAGTTGATGCGATATAAGACAGTCTGTGTTGCACCAATTCCAAATCTTGGCTTAGGCGTTGCAATTAACGATAGATTAAAAAGAGCCGCAATTAAAAAGGAAAGCTAAGCATTACCAGTAAAGGTTGCTAGATGGGATGGACTGACACCAAGCTTCTTAAGACCATCATTCCATTTTAATTCGGGTTGTAGCGTAAAGACTAAATTAGGATCAGGGTCGCACATTAGCCAACTATCAGAGAATAATTCATTTTCAAGCTGTCCAGGGCCCCAACCAGCATAGCCTAACGCCAATAAACTATTTTTGGGACCACGCCCATTAGCAATATCTTCAAGAATTTCTTTACTAGCTGTCAAAAAATATTCTTCCCGAATCGTAATACTTGAATCAGAGGAATCATAATCTGGAGAATGCACTACGAATCCTCGTCCGTATTCAACAGGTCCCCCAAAATATATTTTTTGATCAACGCTTACAACTTTGGTATGAATTTTCAGTTGGTTCAAAATATCCTCAAACTTTAATTCGTTTGTTGGTTTGTTCACTATTATACCCATCGCGCCATCTTCACTGTGGGAACATATTAAAATCACTGCTTTTTCAAATCTAAAATCAGTCATTTTTGGTGTAGCTAACAAAAGTTGACCCTGATAATCTGGTGCCATATCTTCAAGTTCAACCATATAACTATTCTTTTCTATTAAACTTAATCAACCTTACAAAGATAAGCATTAAGACCATATGAATACTACACATCTCAAAAAGCCTATTTATTCCTCTCTTACAAAGAAAAGTGTAACACTACTGCTTTTTTTTTCAATATTTTTT